>JAQCEJ010000090.1 GCA_027618475.1 Planctomycetota bacterium
TCGTTATCCCTGCCCCCTTACAGTGTCGGTTGCGCCGCGACCCCATTTCTAAAGGATTTTCAAGCCCTTGACCACGTCGGTTGCGCTCTCGGCGAACTCTGTTTGTGATGCAAAAAAGGGCTCTAAATCTTTCCAGATTTTGATTCACGAGCCTCTCGCGCGCCTTTCGCGCGCGTTTTTCGCCAAAAATGCGCGATTTTGCGCAGATTCGACATATTCAGAAACATGGATGCATTTTTGACGATCACGCTGACATAAAATGGTTTGAAAAACGTTGCGCGCAACCCAATCGTGTTTGCGCCTATCGAAATTTCCTTCTCCCCCTGGGAGAAGGTGGCCGCAGGCCGGATAAGGGTGCCTTTCACCGGAATGCCCAATGTCGAAATCCGAATGACGAATCAAATCCGAATGACCGAGTGACCGAATGTCCGAAGGAAACGCGAGAGGATGCCCCCAAAGAAAGTGATGAAATCTACATCATCGTTTTGGTATATTGGAACGGTTGATAACGGCGTCTTATCGCCCCGCGACACACATGTCGGAACGTGTGTGCCACCCAAGATCAAGAGAGATTTGAATGTTCTCTGTGGCACCCTGGGAAGGGATCGAGTATGAAATGGATCTTCGCGGTGTGGCAACCGAGTGGGTTGTGTGAAATCGTGCGCAACAGACGACGATGTCGCAAGTTTATGCCGGTCGTTTTGTCAGTATGAATCTATCCAGTTCTTCCCCGTCGAGGCTGATTTGGCGAAACGTCAACTGTGGCCCTTCGATATCCAAGAGCGAAAACTGATGTGAGCTCGCGTGGTACTTCACCGTAAAGGGTTGCCACGAATTGCGATTATCGGTTTGGTCGGGCGAATGCAGGTTTATTCCACCGCCCCCTCCAGTAACGATATACAGAACCCCGTCGGTGTGCGTTCGACTCGTTCCGTTGAATTCCCTATCGAACATCCATTGACCCGGAATGACATGTCCCGGGTCTGTAATCGGCCCTTTGGCTGAGGAATCGGGTGTAAAATGCAGGGGATAGGTGCGCTGATAGGAGTGTGCATATCCTGAAAAAACGACATCGACATTGGCCTTTTCCAGGATACCCGCGATGATTCGCATTTTTTGACCGTTGGGAAAGATGCGGCATGAACTAAAGGGAGGCATGTAAGAACAGACGAATTTCCATGTGGCGTTTTTGGCCTGTTTCAGATCGTCGATCAGCCACTCACGCATCGCATTGTCGTTCCAGTCGCAGTGCGGGTTGAACGTGTCGAGCACAATCCAATGGGAATTCCCGACATCAAACGAAAAACTCGCCATGCGCGGATATCGGGTTTCGGCAGCTTTGATGAAATCTTCTTTTTGAGATTCATTTCCTCCCAAAGGATACGTATTGGGGCCACCAACGTTAAGATTTGGGCCATTGAGCGGTTGCGACCAGTACATGTAATAGGCAAAGGCATCGGGCAGTTTTGACAGGTCCCCTTCGGTGTCGTGCTGCCCCAGTCCCGCGACAAAGGGAACGCGGCTTAACAGCGGTGCGCCCACTTCAGGTGACGGTTTGGCGGCACTATACACGGGAAAAAATGAGCTTCGATATTCACTGATCCGGCCGTTTTCGTAGACGATGTCACCCGGAATGATAATCATCTCGGGATCGTACTGAAAAACCTGATACGCCACCTTCTTCTGCGGAGCGGTTCCCGTTCCGCAATCACCCATTATGGCGAGTCGGTAGGGCTCACCGGAGGCCGGTCTGGTCCTCATGGTCGCGGCAAACACCACCCGTTGGTCGCAATTCACTCGATAGGCAATACGAGAGCTCGGTTGAAGTCCCGACAGGGTCGCGCGATAAACTCGATGTGCAGGAACGGCCTCTGTCGCGATAACGACCGAACGAGGTACGGAAGCCGCGATCCATTCGTTGTGCGAGTTTTGAAACTCGACACTCCACTCGCGAGGATGTTCATCCGTGTGCCAGAGCAGGTCGATCTGTGTCGTTACTTCGAAACAGGGGGCGTCCCCCAATTGAAGGTACGGTGTGACGAGAAATGGAGAATCGTTCGCGGAATCGCTTGCCTGAAGCAATCTCGTCAACCCTAAAGAACCTGCGGCTGCGCCGAGCTGCAAGACATCACGTCGCGAATACTTGTCGATCGATTTTTCGCGGAGATGTTCCGTCATTTGAGGTATTCCTCGAATTATTAGACTGTTCCAACACCACGATGATCTCAAAATACCAGAATGACAACGTCTACCATACGCTCGTGGCGTAGAAAAGATCGCTATGACCAGAAAACAAATCCCGCTAAAATTCCTGACGCACCGAATTCGTAGCGGTAGCGGAGCATATCCTGTTTTGAGCCCAAAGTTATGAGCACACGCGACCAATGACGAATGCCGAATACAAAGTGCATCTCGATATCTTCACAGGTCCATTGGACCTGTTGTTGTATCTGGTGCGCCGTAACGAACTTGAAATTGCCGACTTGCCGATTGCTCCCATCGCCGAACAGTTCAAAGAGTACATGGACGTACTGAAGTTTCTCGATCTCGATCTTATCGGTGATTTTCTGGTAATGTCGAGTACGCTGCTCGAGATCAAGAGCCGTCAGGTGCTGCCGCAAGCCGTTGAGGAAACTGAAGAGCAGATTATCGAAGATCCGCGCAGCGACTTGATCCGTCAACTGCTCGAGTACAAAAAATACAAAGACGCCGCGCTGGCCCTTGAAGAGCAGGCGGCGGCATGGCAAGAGAGATATCCGCGACTCAGCGACGACCGCCCCGTCGCCGGCGAAGAGCAATCACAAGACTTGATCAAAGAAGTCGAACTGTGGGATCTCGTGAGCGCTCTGGCACGCGTCGTCCGTCGCAAAGTGATCGAAAAAGAAGCGAAGATTCAATACGACGATACGCCGATCTCGGTCTACGTCGAACGTTTGAAAGATCGCATCCGCGTGGAGGAAAAGGTCGCCTTTACCTCCTGCTTCGACGACGCGACGCAACGCAGCAAGATCGTCGGTATTTTTTTGGCCATTCTGGAAATTCTCAGGCATCATCACTATCGTGCTGACCAGCCCGAAGAATTCGGCGAAATCTGGATTATGCCGCCATTGGAAACGAACTCACCGGAAAACTCTCAGATCTCATCCTCCGTCGACAATGAACCAGCTGACCCCGAAAAACACTAAATCCACGAAAAAGAAAAGCAACTCGTCTTGTTGCCGATCGTCGTTTTTCGTGCGGTTCGTGGTCACTGAATTCTTCTTCAGAGAGCAATCACACACGCCGCGAGAATGCAGAGCCAGATCCAGCCGAGGGCGTGCCAGAAGAACGTACAGACGATCGGTCCCCAGTAGTATTCGTGGTCGTAGCGGTTTTCCTCGGCTTGTACGGTGACGTACACCAAAACAAGCACTGCGACAATGACGTGAGCCCAGTGCAGCGCTGCGAAAACAATCACAAATGGCTCTGAACCGGTAGGAGTCTCGTCGGGACGGTGACGTTGCACGATTCCCCACAATCCGTATCCCTGAATTCCCAGAAATGATGTTGCGGTCATCAATGCACTCCACAAACGCCGACGAAATTGCCGCTGTCGTTCGCGTTTGACGTCATCCAGTGAAAGCTGCAACAGTACGCTGGTCACAAATAACAACAGCGTGCTGAACCAAAATGGAATCGGCAAGCGGGGGCCGCTTTGAATGAATTCTCTGCCGGGAACCCGCATCCCCATCACTCCGATTCCCCCGGCACTTCCCAAGACCGATGCGGTCAGCAAGAGAATTCTCAACAGAGCCCGGCTGGATAGGGGACGTGACATGAGATCGACAATAATCGAAAGACTGTTATTAAGACCAGAACATTCCTGCCATTTCGCCTGCAATACGGTGACACACGGTGACACGTTGTGCCAATGTTTTTCATTCAGACGCGGCTTTTCGCAATCGCTGCACGAAATTGAATAAATCATCCGGCCACCCGGCCTCGAAATCCAGTTCTTCACCGGTCACCGGATGTAAGAATTTCAGTCTTGCCGCGTGTAAAGCGACGCGCGGTGCCGTACTGTGATCGGGAATGGGAGGCGATTCGTACGCGAATCGATAAACGCGATCGCCACAGACCGGGTGTCCCTGTTCGGAAAGATGAATGCGAATCTGATGCGTTCTGCCGGTTTCCAGTTGACATTCGACAATCGAATACTCGCCAATGGTTTCGACCGGCCTGACATGTGTAATCGCAAGTTGTCCTTCGGCCTGAGGCTTGGCGCTACCCCGCCGACCGTCGCCTCGGTCGGCGACCAGGTTTGATTCGATGGTCTGTTCTTCGATATGCCCCCAAATGACCGCCCGGTACACTCGCGTCAAATCGTGATTGCGGAACATCTCGACAAGTTTCGACTCGGCTGCGGGGGAACGTGCAAAAACCATCACACCACTGGTTTCACGATCGAGTCGATGGACAGGTCGAATACGAGACGACTTGGACTCCGGGCGCGGTTTTCTCATTCCGCCGAGCGAAAGGGATACCGGTCTTGGATTTGAGGGTCGCTCTCCCTTTGTCGGTTTTTTGTAATACTCGGCGATTGCAATCGGAAGAGCCTCGTCCAAAGTTGGCTGCAATTGCTTTCGGCGGACCGGCCAATGCCGTTCTTCCCGATGTCGGCACGACGTCATTCCTGCTGGTTTTTCGACAACAACAATGTGCTTGTCGATGTAGCGAATGACAACGTCTCGCGGTTGTGGAACTGGTGCCTGAGGATGTGGCAACACTTTGACAACATCACCGGTTGTGAGACGTCGACCGGCGTCGAGTGAGATATTACCATGAATCTGCACACGGTTGTTTAGAATCAGCTTCTTCAGAACCGACCACGATTGTTCGGGCAACCAGACCCGTAACGCCGAAAGCAACGTCAGATTGTTCTGTTCGGCGGGAACGTGGAAGACCTGCCCGTCGGATTTTCTTCGCGGGGTCTTTCCTTCAGATTTTCGATTTGATGAATGACGTGGCATGAACCGAACTATTGCACGCTGAACACATGCCGAAATCAGAAATTAACGAAGGCTCAATTGATTGATGTTACAAGTCTTTGGCACAGCGAAATCCGATATACAAGTTGCGGGTATCTGGCGCGACCGAGTTTCGGTCGGCGGAACGAAGATGAAACGGCACGTTTGCCCAAGATCCTCCTTTGGTGACACGAGGCGCATCTTTGTTCGAATCATTCGCCTTGTCTTCCTGATTGGATGGCCTATCCTCAAACAAAGCATACTCATCTGCACACCATTCCCATGCGTTCCCGGCCATGTCGTACAGTCCAAAAGGACTGACGCATTTATCGAACTGACCGACCTTTGACGTTAACGGGTACTGCGTTTGATCGATTTCGTACCACCTCTTCCATTTCTCGGCATCATTGATATTTTCCTTCGCATGAAACGAAGCACTGTTGGCCAGGGAGAGATCCCATTCGTTGCCCCACGGATATTTGCGACTCGGCTGATTATTTTCCGATTCGCCGCGAGCGGCAAATTCCCATTCGGCCTCTGTTGGTAGACGAGTCCCTGCCCAGTCGCAATACTCCTGCGCATCATGCCAACTCACTTGTACGACCGGATGATCACCTTTCCCGGCGGGAAATCCGCCGTCCAGCCAGTACTCGGGTGTCTGGTGCCCCGTGGCTTCACAGAACGCCCTGTATTGCGAGTTTGTGACTTCGTATCGATACATCAAGAAAGACTTCACCCGTTGCTGGTGAGCGGGAAGTTCGTCTTGCGCGTGTTTCTTCCAGTCGTCGGGATAACCGACGACTTTGAAATCTTCGTCGACTTCTGCAGTACTGCTCCCCATCTGGAATTCACCGTCAGGAACAACGACAAGTACCGCACCGTCTGTTGCATTCGTTTGGGTCGGAAATTCAGTATCGTCTTCGGCGTTTGCCAGACGTCCTGCTGAAACGATGACGACCAGTACCGTGGACCATGCCATAAAGACTTGCATGTGTGGTTCTCCCTAAATGGAAAATCTTAAATCCAATTGATTTCAATTGTAGCTATCATACTACCATACAACCATTCCTTCACGTCAACCGCTCGTTCACGCGATAGCGAGGAGAGATTCGATGGTATCGATCATCTGAATCGGCTTGTGTTGCCAGCCGTAAGACCTTATGTTCACCATTGCCAATTGGTCAGAATCTGGCAAAAATATAAGACCGAATACGGATGTGTGAGACGGGGCGATTTCGAAAACCCTGCTACACACACCCAGTTTTAAGAGTATGTTTATTCACCCAACAATCGAAGTGGCAATTCTGTTTTGAGATCGGTATCATTACGTCTATTAGCTCATGTGGGCTTGAAGGCGATGCCAGTCCCTACGGCATATCACTTCGAGCGATGAAAAAACCTTCCGCAATACGGTTTGAAACGGTCTGATTTCGTGATGCCAGTTCACGAAATCGATTTTCCTGTAGGGCGCTTACGGACGAACCCATTCACGCGGACACTTTGTGGACAAACGACGTCTACCATGCTACTTCTTATCATTCGAATCGTATATATTCTGGTCTGTGCCGGAGCTATTGCCACCTACGTGAGCCCCGGAACTCCACACCCGGCATTCGTAACAGAATACCCGTTTGTCTCCTTTTTCGGTCTGTTGGCGTTGGCGAGTCTCATTGTCGTTATCGACATGTCCATCCGTCGTAAGCAGATCGAAGTCATCTCAGCGACCTACTTCGGCCTCTTGATCGGTTTTCTGCTCAGCCATATGTTGTTGCAAGCGCTGGAACCTGTCATTCACAATTCTCCCGCGTACGTCACAGTAGCAATGATGACGACGATGGTCTTGCCGTATATCTGTATCTCACTGTTATTGCAGACGAAAGACGACTTCCGTTTTGTAATCCCTTACGTGGAGTTCTCGCGAGAGCTCAAAGGAGGCCGTCCTCTGGTTCTGGACAGCAGCTCCCTCATTGACGGTCGCATCGCCGATGTGGTCGATACGAAAATACTCGATTCTGAAATGATTGTCCCTGATTTTATTTTAAACGAAGTACAAGACATCGCCGACAGCAGCGACAAGATTCGGCGTACTCGCGGTCGACGTGGTCTCGATATTCTGGCTCGTCTGCAGAATGATCCGTCGGTCGATGTGAAGGTCTACACACCGAAAAATGTCGATCAACGTGGATTGTCGGTCGACCAGCGGCTGGTACTCGTAACGAAGGAACTCAATGGCCGCTGTGTGACCAACGATTTCAACCTTAACAAAGTTGCCAGCGTACAAGGGGTCGACGTCATCAACCTGAACGATGTCGCCAATTCACTTCGGCCACGCTATCTTCCCGGCGAACGGTTACGCATTCGGATCATCAAAGAGGGAGAGACTCCGGGACAAGGGGTCGGTTATCTCGATGACGGTACGATGGTTGTCTGCGAGCAGTCGAATTTTCTCGTGGGAAAAGAGGTCGATTGCGTTGTCACCAGTGTGCTGCAAAGCAGTGCAGGGCGGATGATTTTCGCTCGGTTGGGAGAATCGGTGCGAACCACCGCCGACCATTGACCCTCACATTTTTTCGCATGGTTGAATGCCGAGCAGGTGCAAACCCAGTTCCAGCACGCGCCCGGTTAAATCGCACAACAGCAATCGGCTGGCACGTACGCTTTCCTCGATTTTATCTGAGAGAACCGGGCAGTCGTTATAAAACCGTGTGAACTTGTCGGCAGTTTCGAATAGATAATTCGCCAGCAAATGCGGACGGTAATCGATGAGCACGTCATCAACAGCCGACGCCAATCGCAGAATCTGCATTACCAGTTCCCGCTCGGTCGATTCGGTGAATTGAATTGTGGCCCCCGATTTTCGCAAACTCAATCGATCACAATTTCCTTTGCGGAGAATTCCACCGATCCGCGCATTGGCGTATTGAATATACGTCGCCGTGTCGCCCGTCATTGCCAGCATTTTTTCCCAGTTGAAAACATAGTCGCTATCTCGATTATGTTTGAGATCGGCATATTTGATTCCGCCGATACCGACCGCGTCGGCAACCGTTGCGCGGGTCGGATCATCGAGTTCAGGCCGCTCGCGGGAGTTGTCGTTGTCGTCGACAATCTTTCGAGCTCGCGCTATTGATTCGTCGATTAGACTTTCAAGTCCAATGGTATCTCCCGAACGAGTCTTGTACGGTCGCCGATCCTCGCCCAGTATGGTACCAAAACTGACATGACGAAAGTCGACCTGCTTGAATCCCCAGGTACGGGCGGTCTCGAACAATAATTTAAAATGTTCGCTCTGCCGGGCATCGACGACATACAAAATGACATCCGACCGAAGTACTTCCACCCGATAACGTATCGTCGCGAGATCGGTTGTCGCGTACGTAAACGCACCGTCTCCCTTGCGAATAATAAAAGGAGCGTCGTTCCCTTCGATAAAAGCGCAAATCGCTCCTTCGCTTTCGCGGGCGATTCTTGACTTTACCAGATCGGTGACGACATCGCCTAACAACGGTTGATAGAAGCTCTCGCCTAATGTGAGGTCAAATTCGATTCCCAACCGGTCGTACACCTGTTGCAGTGCCTCGAGACATCGAGGAAGAAATTGTTCCCACAGTTTCTTGTTTTCATCGTTTCCGGCGTGGAGTTTTGCGGTTTCCTCGCGTGACAACACCGCGATATCGGGATGTTTCTTCGCGATAGCCAAAAGTACGGGATCGTTCTGAACCTTGTCGCGTTTTTCTTCGCTCGCGGTTAGTTCCTTCCGTTGATCGCTCAGTTCCGTTCGCAGTTTTTGCAATGATTTCTGTATTTCTTTCTCAGCAGCAATCCCTGTTTTGTCAGATTTATCTGCTGGCGGCGCCTGGGAAATCTGGCGTTCGGTGTCGTGTATTTTTTTGAGCTGTTCGTCAATACCTTGTTCTAACTGCGGGATCTTCACCGTCAATTCATGATAATCGGAGAGCTGATTCACCAGCCGATACAACCGGGCGAGTTCGCCCACCGGATCGAGGGCGTAGGCGTGTTCGTCGCGGAAATGCTTGTAGCCGTAGATGATCATTCCAAACTGGGTACCCCAGTCGCCGATATGATTATCACCCGTCACGCGGTGTCCGCAGAATTTGAGAATGCGATAAAGCGAATCACCGATAACAGAGCTGCGCAAATGTCCGACATGCATCGGTTTGGCAACGTTAGGTGCCGAGTAATCAACGACGACATGTTTGGGGGTTTTGACGCGCGGCACACCCATACGTTCATCGCTTATCAACACATTCACCTGCTTGAGAACCCAATCATCCTTTAATCTTAGGTTGATAAACCCCGGGCCGGCTATTTCCGGTGGATCGCACATATCGGAGACATCGAGATGAGAAACGATCAGAGCAGCGATGTCGCGTGCGGACTTCCCGTCAAAAAGTTTGACCAGGGGCATCGCACAATTGGCCTGAAAATCTCCGAACCGCGGATCTTGCGCCGTCCGCACCATTTCAACATACGGTTGGGGGTCGGCAACAAGTGGATTCAATGCCTGGCGGAAACGTTCCTGCAGGAGCGCGAGAATATTCATGTTTTTTGTGAATCGGTTGACGTATGCGGGGAGGAAATCAGACGTTGCCAGTCAACGGTCGGCGCGTCTCCCCATAATCGTTCGAGATCGTAATTCTCTCGCCCTTCTCCCGAAAAAATATGAAAGACAACATCGCCGTAATCGTGAAGTGTCCACACGGTCGATTCGCGACCTTCGGCTCCCATACATTTCGAACCGGCCTCTTTCAGCAGGCGGTCGGCCTCTTCGGCAATCGATTTCATTTGACGCGGACTTCCCGCTGTCACAATCACAAAGTAATCGAAAACGGGAGTAATTTTCCGCAAGTCAAGCACAACAATGTTCTTACCTCGGTATTCATCCGCAGCTTTCGCGCACAGACACGCATGACGCAAACTGGGGGCTACGTTAGACAAAGCGACAGAATGAGACGGCGATTGATTAATGCTTGGTTTCTCCACGTTCTCAACGATTGATCGCATGAACACTGCAACGGCTGTGATTGCCATTACCGTTTGACACCGACTGAAAAACAGCGGTTCGTTTTAGCAACTCTGATACGGTGATTCAATGAAAACAGCAGAGAAGGATCGAAACATCCTTCTCTGCTGTCGATCATTCGAATAAATCGCTATCCCTGAGACAATCGACTAGAAAATCGCGATTGAGTATTTGACGATAAGCCCGGCGAAAACGACAGAGACCATGCTCATGAGCTTAATGAGAATGTTCAAGCTGGGGCCAGACGTATCCTTGAACGGATCACCGACGGTGTCGCCGACAACGGTCGCTTTATGAGCGTCGGTTCCTTTTCCGCCATGCGCGCCCGATTCGATGTACTTTTTGGCGTTGTCCCAGGCTCCACCGGCGTTGGCCATCATAACGGCTACGGCAAAACCAGCCGTCAAACCACCAACGAGCATGCCGATCACACCGCCGACTCCCAGCAACATTCCCACAATAATCGGAACGGCCAGACCGAGCATCGAGGGTGCGATCATTTCCTTCTGGGCGGCAGCCGTACTGATCGCCACACAGCTGGCATAATCGGCTTGTGCGGTTCCCTCCATCAGACCTTTGATCTCGCGGAATTGGCGGCGGACTTCTTCCACCATCATCCCAGCAGCTCGACCGACAGCTTTCATCGTCATCGAGCAGAAGACGAACGTCAGCATCACACCGAGGAAGATACCGACAAGGATCTTCGGACTCATGACCGAGAGATTGAAGAAACGGACGTAGTCGGGGATCGTCGCCGCGTGATTGTTGACGATCCATTCGTCGTTTTCGAGTTCAGCGAGATTGACATTCACCGTATCGCCGGGTTTGGCTTCTGACAGATCGGAACGGACTTTTGAAACGCGGCGTCCCACGGCCGGAAAGGCCAGATAAGCCTGATTCACACTGTCGCTCGGTCCACGATAAGCAAATAAACCAGGTCCAACTTTCAACAAAGTGGCTTCCGCCGGATCGTTCGAGATCACGACCTCGGCTGTCGATTCGACCCAGCGATCGTAACCGATGCGCACTTCTTCAATATAGGCCGCCAGTAATGCAAGTGCTGTTAGGGCGGCAGAACCGATGGCGAATCCTTTACCTGTCGCAGCGGTTGTATTACCGAGACTGTCAAGAGCATCCGTTCGTTGACGCACGCTCGGATCCTGATGGCTCATTTCAGCGTTTCCACCGGCGTTGTCAGCGATCGGGCCATAGGCGTCAGTTGCCAAGGTAATACCCAGCGTGCTGAGCATGCCCACGGCAGCAATCGACACGCCGTATAATCCCATCGCGAATAGCTGGGGAGTTGTGTAATCGAATCCTGTGCAGAAACCGAAGGCCAGCAAAATTGCAGCCCCCACCACAACGATCGGCACCCAGACGCTGTAAAATCCTTCGGCTACACCGGCGATGATCACCGTAGCCGGGCCGGTCACGGCTTGATCTGCGATACGTCGGGTCGGTGCGTATTCCTGACTGGTCGAGTATTCGGTCCACTTTCCGATGGCGATCCCAGAACCCAATCCCGTGACGATCGCGGCAAACACTCCGAACAGTGAACTACCATGCGGAAGCACCGAATCGCCCCAATTGATCGAATTGGAGGGGACGACCAAAATCAGATAGACCAGAATGAACGCGGCAACAACGATACCGAGTCCCGAACCGTCAATTCCACGGGCAAGGGCCTTAAGCAGGTTTCGCTGGCTGGCACCTTCTTCGGTTTTAACGAGATAAATACCACCGATTGAAATCAAAATACCAATGCCGGCAAGCATCATGGGAAGCAACAGCGACATCATCTGCATCTGCGGAAATCCAGAAAACGCAGCCACTCCCAATGCAGCCGTCGCAAGAATCGAACCGCAGTACGATTCATACAGGTCGGCTCCCATGCCGGCCACATCGCCGACGTTGTCACCGACGTTATCGGCGATAGTCGCGGGGTTACGTGGATCATCTTCAGGAATATTGGCTTCGACTTTACCGACGAGGTCGGCACCGACGTCGGCCGCTTTGGTAAAGATACCGCCGCCGACGCGGGCGAACAGTGCCTGGCTACTGGCACCCATACCGAAGCAAAGCATGGTGACGGTGATTTCCGCCAAACCCATGTCGACTCCCCAGTAAAGCACGGCAAACCAGAGGCAGATATCGAGCAGGCCGAGGCCGACAACAACCAGGCCCATCACCGCCCCGCTGCGAAACGCCACTTGCAGGCCCTGATTAAGCGACTGCTTGGCTCCCTGGGCAGTACGAGAACTTGCCAACGTCGCCGTTTTCATCCCGAACCAACCAGCCAAACCCGAAAAGAAACCACCCGTAAGAAACGCGAATGGCACCCATTCCGACTGAGCGTGAAGTACGAACGCAACAAAGGCCAGCAAGAGCGACACAACGACGAAAAATATACCGACGACTTTATACTGCTGATTTAAATACGCTCGCGCACCGGCACGAACGTGATCAGCGATGCGAACCATCTCAGCATCGCCTTCGTCCTGCGCTTTCATCCAAACGAAAAACTTACGGGCAAACACTAATGCAACAATAGAACACGCCAGGCTGATACCCCAGCCAATCACAACTATGGAGCCGCCGATTTCTGCATTCGTACCAGCGGTTGCGCCTTCATCCTGCGCGAATACCGCAGCCGGCATTAATGCCATACCCAAGCCCATTAAACTTCCAATCGCTCGCTGAGCGATTGAGGTGCATTTCGACTCTTCACTCATCATTTTACTCATTTGCTCTCTTTTTCCTCTTTTTTCAGATTCTTTTATTGTGAAACATTTATTAGGTTGCATTGGTTTTGAATTGATCGGCTTGACTGTCGAAATGAAGCGATGGACATGCCTCATCCAGCGGGGTCAACACTATCGGAGATATTTAGAAAGAACGTCCATAAGGCGTTTCGTTTACTATTGAGGCCGAAACAGACTCTCCAAAATCATTTCCGGATGTCGTTCGAAGCGTTGGAGAGCAAACATTACCAGATTGTCATCTCAATCGAACCAGCGAAATTCACCGTCGTGGTTTCATACGCGTTGCGAGGTTTCATCAACCTAAAATCTGGTTTGAAGTGATCCGGTTCAAGTTCAGGGAACTAAAAACCATCGTGGTCGTCATCCGATGCGGATCAAAATGGCTACCGACGCAAGGTTTATCTCGCGTCAAGGTTTCCGAGTGTAGTGAGCGTTGCAAGTGTTTGTCAACATTGTGAAGAGGGCATGGCTCAGTTTATCTCCTGACTGAGAAACTGTTTCTCATTCCTGAGAATTCAACCTGTCCGGGATTTCGGACACCGGATTCAAAGGCGTTCGGCGGGGCGCTGACCCGTTGCAGTCGACTGTTTGCCAACCTCAAACACGACGTCGTCATGCTGATGAACGTTGCCATCGCCAGTCAAACGGATAGCTTGCTCAAAATCTCCTGCGCTCGATGCGGTTAAATCCATGTGACATTTGTACTTTTGGCCGGAAACCATTGTGCCGACCCGGTATACAATACGCCGTCCGTACCGATGTTCCAGCCCCTCACCGAGATCCGCTTCGATACAGATCTCTTTCACCGGAAGCTTTCCCGTGTTTTCGACTTCGAAATCGATCACGAACGGGCTCCCCGCCTTGATGTGTTCGGGTATCGACCACGTCAGTTTGAGATGAGGTGCATCCACGCGGGTTTCGGCACTGACTGCTGCCGCGATGTACACATGAGTTTTTGCTTCAACACGTTGCTGTTCAACTTCCTGAATTTGTCCGTCGCTGTCGAATGTACGATCGGGATAAATCGAAAAACCCACGGTTTTCGAAGCTCGAGCTGCTAATTTTCGAAATTTCCAATCTGATGGATGAAATTCCTGATCCACATTCCATTCACCTTGACGAAGTGTCAAACCTTCCGGAATTTTGTGTTCGATCGATAACATTTCTATCTCAGCCGGTCCCTCATTTGTGATGACCCATCCACTGATGCCCCCCTGATCTGACTCTATGAGACTATTATCTTGCAATACCGGCTCCATCGTCAGGTGGGTTTCGTGCAATGACGACAACAAGGCATCCGCTACATCGCTGGTCACTGGTCGTGAACGCTTGCCGTTCACTTCCCTCCATACATCGGAATCGGAGAGTGAATTTGTCGAGACCGAGATGAGATCATCCTCATCGTTCGACGGCCAATCGGCATTCGAGTCGTTGGAACGTGCCTGAGTTCCATTACGAAGGGAATTGAATGTACGCCAACGCGAATCAACTGTCGCCAACTCATCGCTGAAATCGGCGACTCCATCGACCGGGAGTTGATATTCCTGCGACGACACGATGAATTTCTCGTCGTTATCGGGCTGGCCCGCCAATAAATACGCCGATATTTCGATGGCGAGTTGCGAAGACGAAGCTTTTTTAGTCAAAGAGCCCTGGGAATCACTGTCCGGATCGGACGGTTGCAACGGTGCCACCACAGGCGAGGGGCCATCGACGTCCCAAGAATCGCCCGAAATAGCGGTGACATCCAAGTCATCGACAGACGATTTATCATCAGCCAGGCGTCGTTCGATTGCGACGTCCTTATTCTGGTCATCCAGTTCGGTGGACCAAAACATGTGAATCAATAACAAAAACAGCGACAACACAACGGCAAGACTAGCCGCGCATGTCGCTGCCATCCAGCCGGGAAAACGTCGATACGTTTGTGAGATCTTCGAGCAACCGATTCGATACCATAGAGTAGCAAGGCGAACACTTTTACGTTGACGCCGGTGGATTTTCCGACTCGCGCGTTCGGCCGATTCCTGCTGCAACTCGAGCAGAAGGCGATCCCCTTCATCCAGAGTTTCGAGCGGTTGTTCTTTCAGTTGAGTCGCTCCCATCTCGCGGGATGACGAATCGGAAGAAATCGGTGTTGATGCGAGAGAGCGAACGTCCGGAGTCACTTCGGTCGTTTCTCCCCGGTCGGCCGCGGGGTCAACGGGTTCACTTGCCACTGCGGGAAATCCTTTTCTCTTGTCATTTTTTCCGGAGTGAGGGGGAAACGCCGGTGGGTCGTCCTCATGACAGAAATACGTCAATAGCAGATTTTGCAAAATGACGGAAGTTCACTTCCGGTTACGTCGAGCCAATACCAGCTTAAAGCACGTCCCAGAGTTGATTTACCACTTATATCATTCCCTCAATTGGATGAACTGTCTCTGCAATTCGGGGTAGCCCGATTTCGGAACCAGTGTTACAATCCCGCCCCTTCCGCGAACCCCATCCGAAGTGAGTCACGGAAATTATCGTGCCCGTTCGCGAGTGAACGAACACGAGTCGCTACTGCACCAGTCAATCCAGCCGATTACTCTCTGATCAATAGTGCCTGAAATAAGAAAGTCGATCGTCATGATGACGAACTCGCTACGACGATGGATCGGATCCGTTCTCTTGTTGAGTCTGTTCTGCATTATTCACGAAACGGGATACGGGCAGAACAATCCTCGTCCTGCGCCCCGAAATCAGCAACAGGACAACGTGGCACTCGACGATTTTCTGCAGAACTGGGAACGTAAGACGGCAGGCATCACGAGCCTCGAAGGGCGACACACGCGATTCACCTACGATTTCACCTGGAGCATCGAAAAGCGGGCCGTGGGCGCGTTCTACTACGAGGCTCCCGACAAAGGCCGCATCGACCTACTCCCCGACGATACCATCAAGAAGGGTGAAACAAAGAAGGTCAATGGAAAAGTGTTCAAAGTGGAACCAGCCCATCCGGAAATGTGGATCAGCAATAGCAAAGAAATCATTGAAGTCAACGTGAACGATAAGTCGTTTACCAAATTCCCGCTCCCGGCCAATCTCCAGGGAAAGAACATCATGGATGGGCCGCTGCCGTTTCTATTCGGCATGCCGGCGAAAGTTGCCAAAGCGCGTTACGACATGCAGCTCGTCAAAGTGGACGAAAAGAATAAAACGATCCGAGTCAAAGTCAAACCGCTCTGGCAGGCCGATGCCGCTAATTACTCCGAAGCGGAGTTAATCATCAGCACCGTAAGCTATCTCCCGCAAGCGGTGAAACTCGTCCATCCCGGCGGGAACGAACAAACGGTTTACAGTTTCGGAAAGCTCGACATCAACAAACCCCCGACGATTTTCGAGAAAATCGTCGGCAAAAAAGATCCCTTCAATCCTTCGCTCCGAGGATATCGTGAACTCCAAAATGCGCAATTGAATGCCCAGCAAGGGCAGGGGCAAAACAACGGTGCGATCCGTCCAGTGAATGGTGAAAAAGAGCTACCTGCACCGAAATTCAAACCGGGAACCGTTCCGGATCTTCAGGGCATGCATTACAAAAAAGCGGAAGAACTTTTGAAAGCCTCCGGCTACCGGGCGAAGTGGGTCAAGGGAAAACCAGCCGGTTTCAAAGACCAAGTCTATACTGCTTACGACCAGATTCCGCGACCGGGTGAAGAACTCGAACCGGGTGAAGTGGTGCATGTCAAACTCTTTAATGCAGTACCGAAGGCCGAAAACTAGCCGGGCCGGTGTTGAACTTGCGGCCAAATGTTTTCGAACAGTGGATAATCCCCACTTGTATACCGTATCATGCTGAAATGCCCTCGACACGTCGAGATCGCGTTAATGTTCCCCCTCGCGAGTTGTGAACGCGTATCAGCATGACCGATTCGGTGAATTTTCCACTATCTTCGATCGAACGCGAAAACACTCCTCAAGAAGTAGAAGTGAGGAGTGCCGATGTCGCATCCAACGCGGAACACTCATCACTCCTCGATACAAAGCTATCGACGGCGATATTGAATTCCAACAATGCGACGGTCGACGAACACTCCTCGCGTCGGTTTGGTTTACAACCGCGCGACCAGCTGTTTGTCGGCGTACTTGCTGGATTGATGCTGCTATTATCGGGAATCCATGCCTTCCGAGCCAGCCGCTGGAGTTTACAACCCGTTGAATTGTCGCATCATCCGGAGCGTGAATGGGAGTTCTCTCTCGACATTAATTCTGCGAATTGGGTCGAATGGATGCAGCTTGAAGGAATTGGTGAACGCCTCGCGGTGCGTATCGTCGAAGACCGTGAAATGAATGGACCGTTTCGCAGTATCGAAGACCTCGATCGTGTCAAAGGGATCGGCTTCAAAACCATCGAGAGACTTCGCCCCCATTTGCGGTGCGAACCGGTTGAATGATGCAATAGGATCAACGCCATCCTTTAGTTACTGGCGCTCATCATCCGTTGCTTTAACCGCTTCATTTTTGTCGGTCTCATCACCCACCATCTCGCAAACAACGCGAAAGCCCAACATGCGAGTTTTCTCGAAAGGCTTGTGCTTGTATCGTCGAGCTGCGCGACATTCGAACCCAAGATCGTACCAGCTTCCCCCACGAATGACTTTACTCTCGAGTTTCTGATCCTCGCCGACTTTGTCAGATTGCGGCCCCTGCGGGTCTTGTGGAGCGATTTCCTTATACGCTTCGGGGGAATACCAATCCTGACACCATTCAGCAACGTTTCCATGCATGTCGAACAGCCCCCAGGCATTCGCCGGATACGAACCGACAGTCGTAGTGCGATTGACGAACGGTCCCGGTTCGGCTCCCTGCACCGCCGCAATACCGTTGAAGTTGGCCTGCTTAGACGATAATGCGGCACCGGTCGAAAACTCCGCCCCCTTTCCGGACTTCCCGGCTCGACAGGCATATTCCCATTCCGCCTCCGTGGGGAGTCGATACCGTCGTCCAGCTCCCTTTTCTTCAGGTCGTTCGCTCAACCTGCGACAAAATTCGACCGCATCCTCCCAAGTCACCATTTCTACGGGAAGTTGATCGACAGAAACATCTTCGCCAACATCCATCGCTCCTTCACCAGTAGGGGAATAATAGCTCGGATTGACTTCCATCACAGCAAAATATTGCTCCTGCGTAATTTCATATGCTGACATATGAAAATGTCGAGTCAGCCGGACCGTTCGAACGGGTCGTTCATCTTTAGGATATTCGGGAGGTTTTCTTACCACGTTCGCGTTGACGTTGGGGTTAAGATTCTGAGTGGAATTGGGATTTGGATCGGGATTCGGGGTGCCCGATTTAGGAGGGGGAGGTGTCGGGATTAGATCGCCGAATCCAGGAAGTTCGATTTCACCGGCCGTATTCCCCATCAGAAAAACACCAGCGGGAATATATGCCAAACGCATGCCGATCGAATTTCTGAGATACCGCTCGACGTGAAACGATAATGATTGACGAGCGCTGAGCGGTTCGTCACCTTCGGCCTCAACGGCAATGACTGCAAATTGAAAATCCTTACCGATGTCGTCGGCTTCGACCGCCCACGTCAACTCACCCGTCTCGCTGTCGAGTTGAACCTGTGCCGGCGCATCCTCTTCAAGCTGGTAACGTAACTTCTGAGCCGGTAGATCATCGTCGGATGCATTTAAGGCTATTCGCATCGTCTCTCCGGGAGCGACCACGAAGTTTCCATTCTCATCAATCTGCTCGAATTCTATCGGTGCAAATTTCGGCGGTTGATTCTTTTCGTTTACGACCACGTTGAACTTTGAGAAGTCAACCCGCGAAGGTTTACCATCATCGCTGACTCGGAGGGTGATCGTAAATTCTCCCGGCCCTTGTAATTCCGACGGAGACCATTTGAAGCGACCGTTTTTAGGGTCGATCGTAGCTCCTTCAGGAACGTCGCCGGCAAGTTCAAACATGAGAACATTGGCCGGCTCATCGAGATCCTTCGCCTGGGCCACAAATTCGAGCGTTTTTAATTCATCGAGAACATAATCTTTCGGCTGCTCGATGGACGGGGAATCGTTGATTTCCTGCACATTGACCGACCAGGAAACACTTGCGTTTTCGACCGCATCATCCTGAGAAAGCAGTTGAACGGCGAGCACAAATTGACCGGGGCCATCCTTTTCGCCAGGAGTCCATGAAAATTGTCCCGTCTGCGGATTAATGAATGCGCCGTCGGGGGCATCGGCGGAAAGAGCGAACTGATATTTTCCTTTGACATCGACGTCGTTTTCCACTCGTAGCGTGACGTTGTAACGCTGCTTTTCTTGAATTGTTGCCGCGGGAATCTTTGTAACGATCGGTCGAATTTTCGATGTCGACGTTGCCCCCGAAGTGGGATTCATCGTCTTTGACGGCAACGAATCGGCGCTGGTCGAAGCTTTCAGAGGCGATTTATCACTCGTATCGCTCGCTGCAGATCCCGCAGAAGCGACGTTCAGCGACTGACTGGAATTGTTCACAACTGGTGAAGTCGGCGAGCGGTTCAACAGTTGCGATACCAGTACGCCAATTCCGAGGGCGCCTATCAACCCAAACGCCAGAAAACCCATGCGCATTCCCATCGACGTGGAGGTCCGCATCGTCGATGATGCATTTGCCGACGATGCAGCAGGCGTGGCAACCGACGCGGACGAACGGGGAGCCTTGACCTGCAATGCCGAGGGATGGCTCAGCGGTTGCGTGATGACACCTGAACCGGGACGATCGCCAGGACCGACCAGTTCGGAAAGACGATTTTCATGGCAGAAGGGCTCGAGTGAATATACAACATCAGCGGCCGACGCAAACCGATGCTCGGGATCTTTCTCGAGCATCTTGTCGAGAACGGCAATAACTTCCGCCGGCACGTCCTGACGCGATTCACTGATGGCAGGAGCCGGTTCAATGAGGTGCGCCCGCATCTTGCTGAGATAATTCCCCTGATATTTCGGATGATCGAACGGAGCATGACCCGTCAGTAAGAAGTAAAACGTGCATCCGAGGCTGTAGATATCCCCCCGATGATCGACTTGATGAGTGCTTTCCCATTGTTCCGGGGGCATATAGTCGTAGGTGCCGCAAATTTGCGAGGTTTGCGTTAGCTGCCCCTCGCCGCCTGGGCCCTCATCCCAAGTGGCCCGAGCCAGCCCCAAGTCGAGAATCTTGGCATATCCCTGACGCGAAAGGCGAATATTATTAGGTTTGATATCGCGGTGTACGAGACCATGTTCGTGGGCATGATACAAACCCACAGCCGACTGACGAATCAGTTCGCACGCATCAGGGACAGAAAGCGGTCCCCCCATGTCAACCAGCGAACGCAGATCGACACCATCCACGTATTCCATGACGAGAAACATGTGTCCGTCGGCCGTACCAGCGTCGGTTGCCCTCACGATATTGGGGTGATCGAGTCGGCCAACCGCTTTCATTTCGCGTTGAAACCGAGCAACGGCGTTTTGGTCTTTCGACAAGTCAGCCTTCAGCAATTTGATGGCGACCACTTTTTCAAGTTGCGGGTGGATCCCTTTGTAGACGGTCCCCATCCCTCCTTTGCCGAGGATCTCACGGACCCGATATTGGCCGATGACTTTGACATCGTAATCGGGCGAAGACGAATCGGATTGATAGGCCGTTTCGTCCGAATTATGCGTCACATCGCTATCGGGATCGAGAATCTCGTCCACCATGCGCCGAACACTTTCGACCGCTGAACGGCACTCGGAATCACTAAGATGCGAAAATTCCTGTTCCGGCAGACGCAGAGATTTCATGAGGTCGTCATCGACGACGACGGCTTCCAGTTTTCTTCGACATACTTCGCACTCGCGAATCGCCGTGACGACAATTTCGACCTGATCCGCCGGCAATGTCCCCGCTGCATACTGCACGAGCAACGGATGGACGTCGGACTCGGAATGTGACCGGCAGAGACAGTTCATGTCCGATTTCCCTCACAACACAACTTTGAAAGATGACATGGTATCGAGGAATACGAAAAAATGACGACGTCCCTATTACGAGAATTTCAAGACGAAGGAGTTTCGATTCAATCCTCTTGCAACATCTGTCTTAATCTCGAGAGAATTCGGTATCGCACATCAAATACCCAGGCCACAGATTCCCCCATGTCCTCTGCAACCTGTTGTGATGACTCGGCTTGGATCACGGTCCTCCTGAACGTTTCCATCTCGCGAGGTGGGAATTCCGCTTCCACAGACTCGAGCGCTCCACGGACAATGATCCCGAGTGTCTGCACTGGAGACAATTGTTGAATCCCGGGCATTGCCATCGTTTGCGTTGCCCCATTGGCCGAAGCAGTCGATGGAAGATCACGCGTGATACCAATCACACCCGATTCGCTTAATCGATGCGTTGCGATTGTTGCTAACCACGTCTGCATCGATCGTTCGGACGAATCCTGCCGATGCGACTTCACCTCGTGGCAAACGTCACGGATCGTCTCCTCCGTCACCTGCTGCGCGATGGCTCCCGAGCAACCGTTTCGACGGCAGATGTCGTAGACGTAAGGGACATAACAGGCGATAAAACGCTTCCAGGTCTGTCGATCCCGTTCCCGGAAACGCTTCAAATACCGGTTGACGGTCGCAGTTTCCATGTCGTTCGCGACGTCACTCATCGGTGGTTACTCCCATTTCCCCGGAAAATCAAAGAAACTTCAGGCGGATGCTGCTCGAAGCCCAAAGGGATGAATGAAACAAATACTCAGTATATATCCACAATGAATCACAATGCCCCCAACAGGAATACTTCGTCATAATAACCATTCGGAAGGGCAAATTCCAGAAAAGTTCGGGCGATACCTCAGAATTCAAACCACCTTTCCCGAGGCGACGCAGACTTCACATTCAACCAAATTGACCATATAATAAAATTCGACCTTAAACACCGAACCTAACACCCTTTGTGCGGTCAACGTTCTCCACCAGCTTTTCCAGCAATTTACAACGATAACCACGGGCTGATTTTTCCAGGGACATCACAAGTATCGGGTGAACATTACGATCATAAGACTACCACTTTGAATCGATGCGTCCGCAGACGACGTTAGAGTCTCAACATGGCAAAGTTGTTTCGCATTTTCGATCCGAATCGAGGTCATTTCATCCTCGCATCGAGTTTGACGATCATTTTTGGTCTATTTCTCGTGGTTCAGAAAAACTGGGAAACATCGGCTTTGTCGCCTCACTCCCAGCCATCAACTGCGAAGATTCCGTCCTCCCGTCTCGATCAAGACTCCCGCAACACGAAACCGGTGGCGGTGAAACAATCGACCGAATCGAAAACTGTTTCGGACGTTTCACCAACAGAAAACGGCACTCCTCCACAAAAGCTCGATACCTCTACGTCGACGAACCACCAGGCCGGATCGCCGTTCGTCTCCGATGAAGTTTCGTCTGTGGCGTTTCAACGACGTGACGATGCCTTCGACGACGATGTTCCCGCGACCGCTGACGATCTCCAGACGATGGAAGACTTTATCGTCGAACAGGTTCCAATAGCCCTCGCCAGCACGGTTGCCATTCGCGCTTCCTACATTCAGGGAAGCGGCGTCATCGTTTCCGATGATGGATTCGTGCTCACCGCCGCCCATGTCGCGGTTAAAGCAGGACAAAAGCTCGACGTCATCCTTTCCGACCAGCGCGAAGTCGCGGGAGAAACAATTTTCCTCGATTCGTTTCTCGACATCGCCATCGTGAAACTTGACGGCCCGGGGCCGTGGCCTGCTTCTCCGATCGCCGATAATGTCAAACTCGCGCCGGGTGTCTGGTGCCTGGCAACGGGGCATTCCGGGGGTTATTTCAAAGAACGTCCCGCCGTTGTACGACTCGGCCGCTTGATCGACATCAAAGACGACTATCTCGAAAGCGATTGCCCGCTTGTCGGTGGAGACTCGGGCGGTCCGCTGTTCGATATGCATGGACGTGTCGTCGGCATCCACAGCCGCATTGGTCCCACGGTCAGTCGCAACTTCCATGCACCGGTCGTGCAATTCAAGAAAAGGTGGGAAGAAATCGTCAAAACCGATCGAGAACCGCCAACCCAGCCAGACTCAGCATCACCTCCCGAAGTTGTCCGATCTCCCGCTTCCGAACCGAAAAAACCTCGGGCACTCCTCGGTCTGTTCGCCGAAGATATCGTCCGGGGATGTCGAGTGACCGAGGTTCTCGCGAATCAGCCTGCCGATATCGGCGGTGTTCAACTGGATGACGTCATTCTCAAGATCGATCAGACGACGATCATCAATTTCAGCCATTTACGAGAATTGATTCGCAAGAAAGAACCGGGCGAGAAGGTCGTGTTAACCATCGAGCGCAACGAACAGTTGATCGAAGAAGAAGTGGTCCTGGGCTCGCTGGAGACCTCTTCATGAGCGCAAAACCATGGTCATTCGCGCTGGCATCACTCGGAGTCGTGATCCTGTCGATCATCGCCCCGTTCGTCACGGCGAACGAGAACGCCCTCGACCCCAACCTTGCCAAAAACGGTTCGGTAATTCGTTACCTGTTCACCGACGTGACTCTCGATGCCTGTCGATCGACCGTTCGAATTCTTGGCGATGGCGATGAAATCGCTTTCGGGACGGTTATCGATGCCAACGGCAGCATCATTACGAAAGCGAGTGAACTTCGCGGTCAGATCGTCTGCCGACTTAAAGATGGGCGCGATCTCCCGGCACATGTCATTGCCGAATATCAGCCGTATGATCTCGCCTTACTCCAAGTGGATGCTGCCGACTTGACTCCCGTCAAATGGGCAGCCGGAGACGATCCTCCCGTCGGTCGCTGGGCGGTCACGCCGGGCTTGCACGGAGCCCCTCTCGCCGTCGGCATCATCAGCGTCCCCCGGCGGGCCATTCCCGTCGAAAAAGCGGTTCTCGGCGTTTCGATTCGCGATACGACACGTGGACCAATCGTCAAAGGGGTGATCGCCGAAAGCGGAGCCGATAAAGCCGGTATTGAAGCGGGAGACCGCATTCTGACCGTTGCCGGGAAGCAGATTTATTCCTCCGAGCATCTCGTCGAAGTCGTGCGCGGCTATGAACCGGGGACGCTCGTGAAAGTCGTCTACGAACGCGACACCGAAGAGATCGAGATCGAGGTGACTCTCGGCGCGCCGATTCCTTCGCTGTTGCATCCCAATTCGAACGACGACCAGATCGCCCGCGAACTCAGTCGACGCCGTGCCGATTTTCCCGCGGTGCTGCAACACGATTCGGTTCTGCAACCCGAAAATTGCGGGGGGCCGCTGATCGACATCAAGGGACGAGTCATCGGCCTTAACATCGCCCGCGCCGGCCGCACCGGCTGCTACGCCATTCCCGCCGGCGAAATGCCCGGCATCATCGCCGAGCTCAAGAAGGCCTCGCACGCCAAAGTCTCGACCGGCGTTCGCGAGTAAACCGCGGTGCGTCCTCCCCCCCGTTGATCACCACCCGGGGGAGGAGTCGAAGGGAAGCCCTGGGACGTAACGATCGGATACTCGGACGTTGGGGATGGTCTCATTTCGCACGCCTCCTTCAGCATTCAACATTCACGTTCACCCTACCGGACTCAGTTGCGCCCGATACGAAAATGAGGCGATTTCAACTATTTTCGAATTCTGGTTCGCATTGCCAATCGTGTTTAGGCATCTCAAAACGCCCTCAAAAGTGCCGAAATTGGGGTCTCGCGCGCGTTTCTCGCTCAAAATTCGCCAAAATGCACTAAAATGTGCGCGGTTTTGCGCACATTTGACACATTTATCAACACGTGCGCAACAAGATCTTTTTACGTCACATTGACCTGCCTCTGTCGCATCGCTGTTCCGACAGATAAGCCGCATCGACAAATCGGCACGAGACCACATCTGAATTCGACAGCGGTATCACCGACGAACGGCAACGCCTCAGGGCGATCGCCTTTTTCACAATATCCCATCCACTCAGGGTGGCGGGGGCGCACCGCGCAGCGGA
>JAQCEJ010000091.1 GCA_027618475.1 Planctomycetota bacterium
CCGCCACCCTGAGTGGATGGGATATTGTGTAAAATGCGATCGCCCTGCGCGAAACATCACGCGACCATCGATGATTCAGAGCAGAACCGGTCTGTCGACGACTCAATCGGTCGCATATGGAATGATCAGAAATCAGAATGTTACCGCTTGAATTGAATCAGGCGCATCCATCATCCTGAAATCAAAAACGATATGCCGCATTCTTCGTACTGAAGTCATGGTCGGTCAAACCGACGTTTAAGCGGACTTGCGAATACGTGTATTCTTCCAGCAACGGAGGTTGTTCCCCCTGTCGTCGAGGAAAACCATACAACTCGATGTGCAACGGAATGTTCGCGCGCTTATCGCAGTAAAGGCGCCACAGATGATATCGAATTCCCTCGACGGCGGTGTGCGACTTCACTTCGAGGGCCAGGCAGGGCGTTTCACCCAATTTAGCCTCTCGATAAAACTTAACTTGACAGTCTCCGTCATTTAACAGCGATTCCCAATCGTCGGTCACCTGATGAATGAGCTTGGACAGTCCGATTTCTGTAATCGGATAAGCGTTTCCTTCCATCGCCATCTGACTGTTCGGGTCGAGCTGAATCGTTCCCGCCAATCCTTTGAACCCCGTTTCATGGGCCAGTAATTTGTTACCATTCTGTCCGTTGATATAGAGAACTTCGCGTCCCTGATGCGGCTTGCGATATTTCAGGTACACGCTAAACGGCTTTTCACGGACCTTGAGGTGCATCGTTTCGGCAATCAACTTTCCCTTGATGTTAACCCTCTTGCTGAAGCTCGCCTCATAATCCTGTATCTCCTGCAAAGTCTTTTTCACCGTATAAGCATGAGCAAGCGCCTGGTGCATCGGGTGAGCGGGATCGATAGGTTTTCTGCTGTTCAGACCATTCGATTTGATTCCGTCGATCGACGGTTTGGCGTTTGCCGTTTGCTTAGGAGAACGATTTCCGGAAGGCGATCGTTCTGCAGGAACTTCTATCGAATCGTTAGCGTGTATTGAATAATTTACCCACGCAAGGCCGAAGCAGACGAAGGCAATGACTCGGACCGACATTCAGATTCTCCTGATACACTTCAAATCGTCGCAAATTTGTCCGTAAAAGTGACGACGACGAGAAGATATTCCATTCAAAGTATCGAAACGTAGGGCCCGTGAATTCATGGCCGTCGTCAACCCGTTTTCGTTCTCGATTTCAATGTCCTGACGGACAGTGAATCATAAACGACGATCACACTTTGCATGCTATGGGTGGTATTACCCCCCGTGATGTTCCTAACCCCGATGACCACACGGTCAAACAAGCCAACTGCTCCACCCAGTTTTCAACGGGCAGCTAACGTGGGATGTTATGACCACACCGACAATCAGGGGAAGAGGGAATCGCCAGTTTCCGAAAAAAAGGGGAGATCGTCAACCTCCGATTTTCTAAAAACACCTTGCGCAGGCGACAAAACCCCATCTTGGATGAACTTAGACTTGTTCTGGAATTGAGATCCGAGAGGAATATCGTCCAGAATTCGTCGACACCTTGTGGGGGAACCGCGATTTGAGAACAGTACGAAGTTAAACGACGACGGTCGGTTTTTCTGACACGATTCTGACGAAAATGCCATAAGGAACTGCCGCATGAATACTGCGAGTTTCGTCGATCATCTCGTGAAAGCCGTATTGCGAAAAAAAATTAACCGGTCGTCCCGTGAGACGTTTTGCGTCCCCCAGGCTACCGGTTAACTGATTAACTGAATATTTTCTCGATTGGTCGACGTGGATAATTTGTTTCCCGTTGACCGTTTTCACTTACGGACTGGCCAATGCCTTGTCGAGTTTATCCTCGATATCATTAAGTTCACTTCTATTAATGGCTGCCAGGGTGACACCGGCGATCGCCGCACCAAGGGCCGTGGCGGTGATGATATCGACGCCGCCGATCTGACCGCGAACAACTTTGGGATTGGAAACGATGACCACGTCCTGCTCGGCGGAAGGAGGTGCCATCTCTTCTGACCACAAGCGGTACACTTCCTGAGTGTTTTCGGCGTTGACCTGATACACGCCACCGCGAAGGTTACTCACGGAAAAATATCCTGATGTGTCGGTGACAGTACGGGCCACCTGTTCGGTTCCCTGATACATCGCCACTTCGACACCGCTTAACGCCAACCCTTCGGCGTTAAGGAGTTGTCCATTGAACGTTCCGCCGGACGCCAGCGCGACGTCTCGAATCGTTGTTGCTTCAGCCGTCTGGCTGGACGATTCCTTACTCAACGTTTTGGTTGCTGTCCCTTTGTCGGCGAATACGCCGGTGGGAGATAGAAGCATGGCACAGCACGAACAGCACATGGCAAATTTGCTGAGACGTAAGAGACGTTTCATCCTGATCTTCCTTTTTCTCGTGACCTGACGGCGACTTCAGGATTTTCTGTCGCCTGTCCCATTTGATTGGTTTGGACCCATTATTGCGGCGGTTTGATCGGTGGCATGATCACGTCCCCGGCAATTCTCTACTTCCCTATCGTCCTTTCATCCCTCAAAACTAAACCTTCAAAATAGACGAAATTCTGAATTTGACGGTATTGTGGCTTATGCCTGTGTCACAAATAGAGGGAGATTTCAATCAGCCGGCGGGATCGTACTCGCTGTATTTCGGCGTATGGCACGGAATCTACACTCTTTACGTCAACAAGCCCGCCGTGATGTGTATGCAGGTATACGTTCGTCATTTGGTAATGTTAACGATCTGAGCACCGTTACTCGACATGACATCAACACATATCTATTCTTTCTACTTTAAGGAATTCGGTGAAAGGTTTGGAAGAAACCTGCGTTCCAATACGTATCAAAGTCTCACAAGATCAAGGACGAAAGATGAATCTGCTGAATCGTAGAAATCTGATTACAGGACTGGGAGCCGGAGGTCTGGGGCTCATCGCAAATTCGATCTCCGCTCAAACGAATCTTGAGTCCGCGGATAACGACGCATCAAAAAAGATCTATCGCCTGGGTGTCATCTCCGCATCCATTCGTGGCAAACCACAGATCACCAACGGACACACCTGGCATTTCACCCATTGTTTTCATCCCCAAGTCAATCTTGACGCGATCAAAAAATATCTTGATCCCGGAAGCAGTCGCGAATTCGAGGTTCACTTTCGTAACTCGACGATGAATCTTGATCAGATCCCATTCAACGATACTCAAATCGCGTACTACTATACGACAAGTCCTGAAGAAGCCGCGAAATTCTGTGAAGCGTTTCCCGGCGTGCAGCCCGCCGAATCCATCGAACAGATGATTGGCGATGTCGATGCGATCTGGCTGGGGGATGCATCGGGCTATGGTGACGATCATTTCGATCTGGTCGCCCCTGGTCTAGAAAAAGGACTTCCGACATTCTGCGACAAACCGATCGGTGGCACGGTCTCAGAGACTCGTAAGATTCTCGATTTTGCACGATCGCATGAGACACCGATCATGTCGTCTAGCTTGTTTCGCCATCAATGGGGGATGGAAACGGCACTGCGGATGCGCGACTCCGGAGACTTCGGCCCTCTGCAATATGTTATTGCCAGTCTGATGGGGGGATACAACCCCGATAGCTGGTTCGTCTACGGCCAACATCCCCTCTGGAGTGTCATGACACTCTGCGGCCCCGGCGTGCAGGCCGTCAGCGCGTATGCGCGTGAAAACACCTGCCACGTGCTCATCACCTATAACGATCGCATGCCGGCGGAAGTCTGGTACGGACGTCCGGATGTTCAATACTCCGATACGCAAGTGACGTTTCAAAAGAAGACTTACAATTTTAGTTCCGATATCGAAGATGACTGGTGGTTCGGGCACCATTACGAAATCTTTCGCATGGCGAATACGTTCCGCGATATGATCCGCACTCGAGTCGAACCAGTGCCGCATCAGGAGATATTGGAAGTCACAGCGATGTTATACGCCGCCGCCAAATCGATGGCGGAAAAGGGACGGCTGGTGGATCTCGCAGAAGTGATGGAAAAGTGACGCGTATGAGACCCTCGGCCACGAAGATGGTACGAATCGGTCAGATTTCGGGTTGCACGATCGAACGTCTGTGAGAACAATGCTCGTGGCGTTCTTGGGTAGACTCACTTGTCGTCGGCCTCGTCACGAAGCAGGCGCCGAAGCTCAGGATCGGTGTATGAACATCGGAAAGAAGCAGATTCTGAAAAACGAAACGCGTGACTATCCCGTCAGTACGAATCGACGAAGTCGTGCTGATCAATTTGCGTCTCGCCGCGTTCATCAATTTCTGATTCTTATCGCGTTGATGGTTAATGCTGATGCATCAGCCGTTCATGCCGCTGAAAAACTAACGCATCAGTATTTCAACGAACTCCGCGAGCGCCGGCTATTCGACGTTGCGGAAGGATACGCAATCCAGAGACTGTCGCAACCGAAATTGCCACTTCGTCTGCAATGGGATCTGTCCCGAGAACTGGCCACGACTCTTGAAGAACATGCCCGCTATGTAACCGGCAACGAGCAGGCCGACCAGTGGGCAAGAGCGCGCCAGGTGCTCGTCGATCTTGCGCCGCAGATGACCGATGAAGCCGCAAAATTCATGCTCGATTCCGAATCGGCTATACTTCGGGTCCGGCAGTCCGGATTTTTGCTGGAAGAACTCGACCTGTTTCCTCGCGATAAACTCTTGCGCGATCGATTGACACAACTCGTCGGTGAAGCCGAGACCGAACTCAAAGACCTTTATGTTCGGTCAGAACGTCTGCTGCGTAAAATCACTTCGTTACCGTCAACGCAACCCAACACGGCGTTGGCGTCCGAGTTGGTTTTCACGGCACGGGAAATTCATTCGCAAATTTATGCCGTCCGCTATTTTCGTGCCGTTTCGCTCTGGCAACAACTGTCGTTGCAACACTTTCACGCGATAGACCAGCAGGAACGTGCTTCAATCGAAAACCGAGGCGATGCCGTTTCGAAATCACTCGATGTTCTCCTCAAAGAATCGACGCCGCGCCCAAATGACCGCAAGAAAGGTATCAATATTCCCGGCGATCCTGAAAAACAGATTCGCCAGATTAACGAACTCTTAAAGGCCGTCGCGGACCACGACCCTCCCAGTAAGTATACCTGGCCGAGCCGCTTGTTGATGATCGAGTGCCGCACGATTGCTGTCGACCCCGTGGAAATAGAACGTCTGATCGATGCATTCACCATCCGCGATCTCCACGAAACGGTTCGTGCCGATCTTGAAACGCTCCGCGCCAGGTACTTCGTCCACGAGACTCGATACGACAAGGCCTTACAAGCCATCATCGAATATCGCAAAACACAACCCGTGTTACCTGGTGAATTGTTCTACTGGCAACAGAAGTCCCTGGCGGGTCTGGCCGATCTCGCAAAAGCGAAACGTCAAGATGCGCTCACCGATGACCTGTTACGGGAATCGGACACACAAGCGCGGCGAGCTATCGAAACCGTCGGTGGATACTGGGGGAACCGTTGCCTCGTTCTCGCCGAACAGTTACACGAATCGCTACGTTACGGGAGAGAACTTTTCGAGTCACTTCAATCGGCCCGACTGCATCATCGACAGGATGATCTTGCGGCAGCTATGGTCGACTATCAACAGGCATTACAATTCGCGAAACAAAACCAACTTGTCGATCTCGAGATGGAACTCAGCCTCGTCGCCGGCGGTATTCTCCTTTCGCAACAGGACTTCGTAACAGCGGCCAGCGTGTTACATGCCGCTTCGGAATCACATCCCGATCATGCCGAATCGGCACGCGTCGATATTCTCTATGCCTACGCCCTCGGGAAAAACTATGAAGCTGAAAAGACTCTCGAATTGGCCGCCGCGTACGCTGCTGCTCTGGAACATCATCGCCAGACATATCGTAGCAGCGAGACAGCAGGCGAAGCGACGTGGATGTTGGCTCAACTCAACGAGCGAACTGGTGAACCAGCCGATGCGATTGCTTACTACAAAGACATTCCACTCGATCACCCACGCCGACTCCATGCCGATGTCGGAATGGCGCGAAGTTTCGAATATTTGCTCAATTTTATGCGAGAACCCAACGACGAAGACGCTCGAAAGAAACTCCGCGATCGGCAAATCGAAGCCGAATCGACGTTGCTGGCGCTCGTACAAAACTATCCCGCAGAGGGCGTCAATTGGAACCGCGAACAAGCCGAGGTTGCGCTGCGAACGGCGAGAATGCTGCTCAATCATCAACCGACGGACTATGAACGAGCGAATCATCTGTTAGGCCAGGTGCTCGAAGCGTATGCGCATTCTCAATCATTACTCGGCGAAATGAATACCGCCGATATCGAAGCATCACAGTCGGCGTGGCTTCCGATTTTGCACGCGGCAAGACAATTGCGTATTCTATCGCTGGCCGGCCAGAATCAACCGCGTCAAGCCATGACTCTCGTCGAACAGCTTGCTGCAGAAGGCCCTCAAGACGTTCTCCCCATCGTGCTGGGGATCAGTTCGATCACATCCGAAAGTACTCCGGAACGTCGCCGTCAGATCGGCGAATTGCAGCTGTATGCCGCGCAATTGTTACAGAAGCGCCGCGACGAGTTATCGGAGATCGATCAGGCCCGGCTCGATCAATGCCTGGCGGAAGCATATGCCGCGACCGATCAACCCTTGAAGTCGCTTGAGATCTACGAGTCACTTCTCAAGCGATTTCCGAAAGACAGGCGACTGCAAAAAACAACAGCGGAGTTACTGATTGGCTGCGGCTCTGAGGAATGCCTCAGAAAATCACTGACACTCTGGCGCAGCATCGAGAAGAAAGCGAAGGAGGGTTCACCCGATTGGACCGAGGCCCGTTATTATGTCGCCTGGTGTCATTGTGAACTCAAGCAATATGAAGAGGGACTGAAGTGGCTGAAAGTCACACGGTTGTTGTATCCTGATCTCGATCCATCGTGGAAATCAAAGTTCGCCGATCTCGAACAGAAATGCCAAAAAGCCGGTAGCGGCAATAAATGATGGACAGACCGGAGACATCGTGATGGCCGATTTCTACGAAGCACACGACCTGCAAAAGGTATCGTCATCGATAGTATTCTGGGTTGCGGCTCTGTTTATGTTGCTCGTCTTGTACGTGCTGAGCTTCGGCCCCATTTTTGCCTTGTACGCACGATATGAAGGTGCCAGACGCCTGATGCGCGGGCCTTTTGATGTAGTCTATTATCCGTTGCTCAGCGTGGCGAGCTGGATAGATGAAACGACTTGGGGCGAGCCGTTGGACCAATGTTTTGACGATTATATCGAATGGTGGAGACGTTAGTTGCAAACGGGGAATCGCGACCTCAATCGGACACTATGACGGAAGGAAAACGATATGACCGAATCCGATTCCCTTTCCAATCAAAACGACGATGGTTCAAGACTCTCATTCTGGCTGATCGCGATTCCGCTGTTGCCGGTGTTGTACGCTCTCAGCGTCGGCCCGGCGGTGGCGTTGATGGTGCGATTCCAATTCCTGGCGGATGCGATCGCCGTGATCTATTACCCACTGGAAGTCGTGTTAGAGGTCGTCGTCGACACCCCATGGGGCGAGCCGCTTGAATGGTATATTCAAAAATATGTCGAGTGGTGGGCAGGAATTTGAACGAGGGATGAAATTATGTCGAATGCCGACAACCGAGACGAATCTGCCTCGTCAAATGCAACAACGATTCCCTGGGGTCTGGTAATGGTCGCGTTGCCACTGTTGTATGTGCTGAGCATCGGACCGGCGAGCGCGCTGCACGCGCGGGTTGAAATCCTTCAACAACCGTTAGAAACGATGTACTATCCGTTGAGTTTACTGCTTGAGACAAAATGGGGGTCGTCGCTCGAACCGTACCTCTCAACGTACATGGAATAGTGGAACTTCTGAACGGACTTGCTCTGTTCCGCACTCTACACACTGTCGAATGGTACCGCTGCTAAGTAGACATTGCCCCGTAAACCTTACCGGTATCGTCCAGTTTACCGCCGGTCGGCGGTAAAAATGTCGCGGAGGATTCGAATTCGGGCTCTCATCGCAGACATTAACGACCGGAAATTGTAAACTCAGTGAAATGGAAACAACTTGCGCTGAAAATGTGTGCCAACACACTCTCAGTAAACATCTGCCTGTTCCGCCTGAAGGAGTAACAATGTCTCGCGTTTATTGTTCCTTACTGCTCATGTTGTCGTTGGTCCCCTTCGCCTCGGCCGATGACTCACTCAAGCCGATTGTCACCGGACTGACCAACCCGGAATGCGTCTGTTACGGATGGAACGGAACGCTGTATGTCTCCGAAATTGGTGAATTCAACGTCGATGGCGACGGAAAAATCTCGCTCATCGAAGAGGGGCAGGCCAAACCATTCGCAACCGGACTGAACGACCCCAAAGGATTAGCATTTCTCAAGGACACGTTGTACGTCACCGATAAGACCCAGGTGATGAAGATCGACGCCGAGGGCAAGGCGAGCGTGTTCGTTGCAGCAGAGGCATTCCCCACTCCCCCAATGTTTCTCAACGACATCGCCGTAGATGCAAAGAGCGAAACTTTTCTCGTGACCGACTCGGGCGATTTTCAGGGGAAAGGGGGAGCGGTCTATCGCATCGATGGGAAAACCGGCAAAGTTGATACTGTTGCAAACGCCGAAACCATTTCTGATCTGCACACTCCGAACGGTATCGTCTTTGACGGCGAATCGTTTTTCCTGGTCGTCGATATGGGAAGCGGCAGCCTGTATCGCGTCAAGCTTTCTGATCTTTCGGCAGAAGAAATCGCGACCGGTTTCGAAGGAACCGACGGCATGGCGTGGGATCATTTCGGGCGGTTGTACTTCACGAAGCACAAGGTTGGCGAAGTGTACGGCATGCCTCGCCCCGGTGAGAACGCCTATTTTATCGCTGACGGACTTCCGTCGGCAGCTGATTGCTGCATTTCACTCGACGACCACGCGGTGATGATTCCGGATATGAAATCGGGGGCGATCTACGCGGTGCCGACGACGATTGCTGATTGGGAAGTCGACGACACTCCGCTGTCGGTGAATCTCGAAGTCGCGTTCCCGAATCTCAAATTCACCGGATGGGACGACGGCAGCGAAAGCGGCAAGGTCGAGCCGCTCCGCCCCATTCTGCTCACGCATGCCGGCGACGGATCGAATCGCATTTTCGTGCCGGAACAACAGGGGAAAATTCACGTCTTCGAAAACGATGATGCAGCGACCGAAACGAAGGTCTTTCTCGACATCAGTGAGAAAGTCCGCTATCGCGACAAATTTAACGAAGAAGGACTCCTCGGTCTGGCGTTTCATCCGAACTATGCCGAGAACGGCGAATTCTTCGTTTTCTACACCGACGTCAAAGCCGAGATGGAAAATGTTGTTTCGCGGTTCCGCGTGTCGGCAGACGATCCGAACAAAGCCGACGCCGAATTCGAAGAAGAACTGCTGCGATTCGAACGGCCGTATTGGAATCATGCTGGCGGGACGATCGCATTCGGTCCCGATGGTTGTCTTTATATCACGCACGGCGATGGTGGCGCAGCAAACGATCCACACGGCAACGGGCAGAGTCTCGGCACTTGGCTCGGAAAGATTTTACGGATCGACGTCGACAATAAAGACGAGGGAAAGAACTACGCCATCCCCGACGATAATCCCTTTGTGGGCGACGACGATGCCAAGCCCGAAATCTGGGCCTATGGACTGAGAAATGTCTGGCGAATGGCATTCGATCGAGACTCCGGACAGCTCTGGGCCGGTGATGTCGGACAGAATCTGTTCGAAGAAATCATTCACGTCTATGGCGGGGGTAACTATGGCTGGAGTATCCGCGAATCGCTGCACCCCTTCAGCAAAGACGGCGTTGACGTCCAAGACGACGTGATCGAACCGATCTGGGAGTACTCTCACGATATTGGCAAATCGATCACTGGCGGTACAGTCTACCGTGGAGATAAAGTCCCAGCCTTGCAAGGGATGTACGTCTACGCCGACTACATTACCATGCGAGTTTGGGCTCTCTACTACGACGAAGACGAAGGTCGCGTGACGGAAAACCACCCGATCACAAGTCCCGGCGTCGCCGCGTTGTCGTTCGGAGAAGACGAACAAGGCGAAATCTACTTACTGCACGCCAGCCCAACCGGCCAAGGGATTATGCGATTTGTGGAGAAGCAGTCGGAGTAATTGTCCCGCGATTTGTCTTCATCCTTCTCACTTCGGGAGAAGGTGACCGTTTGACGGAATGAGAGTTCCTTCGGATGAGCCAAGAGAGCGATCAGACATGTGTTTTTCCTCTGACTCATCTCTCATCCTTTTTTCAAGGCACACTTACCCCGACCGTCTCCTGGAGAGAGTGGGAGATAAATCAACATGACCAAACTCCGCATCGGCGTTACTGGCTCGGGTTTTATGGGACGGACGCATGTCGAAGCGGCACATCGGCTCGATTCGACGGAAATCGTCGCTGTTGCCGGCGGCAGTCGGGCGCCGAAAGTCGCCGCTGATTACGGCATCGCCTGCGAACGCGATGTCGAATCGCTGATTCGCCGCAGTGATCTCGATGCGATTGTGATCTCGACGCCGCATTGGTTACATGCCGATGAGGCGTTGCTCGCGGCGGAAACCGGAAAACACGTCCTCGTCGAAAAGCCGATGGCGACGACGGTTGCCGACAGCAAACACATGCTGGAAACGTTTCGGGCAAAGGGTCTCACGCTTTCGGTTGGATATCATCAGCGGTTTCGCGACTCGAACAAAAAGGCGGGAGAGCTGATTCAGCAAGGTAAGATCGGTGCCGTCCGCTGTCTTCAGACATCGGCGTTGTTCGACATCATGGCGATGAGATCCGATTCCGGATTCGGCGGAAACTGGGGCTGGTGGACTGACCCGCGTTCCGTCGCTCATCTCATCAATAGTGCCCCACATACAGTCGACTTATGCCGCTGGTGGTTTGGTTCTGAAATCAAGTCCGTCGCGGCGTTGAGCGATACGTTTCGCGAAGAGAATCCCAACGAAAACACAACAATGTCGCTGCTCGAGTTCGACAATGGAATAATGGCCACGTTCTGGTCTTCAAGCGTCGCCGCCTCACCCGGTTTTCCCGGTGAAGGATTTCGCTTCCGATTTATGGGAGACAACGGTCTGATAGATCTCGACCCGTTCGGGAAACTGCTGCTCACCGTCGACGGAAAGTGGGAGACGGTTTACGAACAACCCCCTGTCGGATTCGACGATTCAAATGCGGCGTTCGGCACTCGTCGTATGCAGGCGTATTGCGATCAGATGCAGGCCTTCGTTGACGCGATTCACGGCCTACCTGAAAAAGCGGGGACTGGTGAAGACGGCTTGGCCGGAGTCGCTGCTGTCATCGCGATGCTGGAGTCTTCAAAACGTCGTGAAACGGTACGGATGACCGATATCAATTAGACACGACGCGAAGACCTTCCGTCACGAAGCAGATCTCAGTTTCTGTAGGTCAGGCTGTGCCTGACGCTTTCCTTATTCACCGACTGAACCGGCGATATCATTGAAATCAAGAGCACGGAGAGCGTCCTCCCAACACGCCCAATGCCAAGGGTACACGTTATCCTTCACCCAACGATGAAAACTCGAATGCGGCCATTCGTGAGGACAACGAACATATTTATGTTTCACCGCATTATAGTGGATATAGTCGAAATGTCTCTCGAAATCTTCATCGTCTTCGAGCGTGTGCTCCCAAAACCGAGGTTGCCATACGCCGCGCCGTCCTTCGTCTTGTCGACCTTGTGAGATCACCGATTCCGCGTGGCCGGCGGAGAGCCAACGTTTCGTGAACTCTTTCTTGATCCACGACCATCGTGTCGAAAAATCGGCGTCGCCGCGCGGCAACGACCAGATCGCGTGCAGATGGTCCGGGAGCAAAACAATCGCCGGCATATCGTAAAGCCACCGCCGTCGACATTCGCGAAAACAGCCGCCCAAAAGTGTTCGTGCTTCAAGATGGCGAAAGAGGGGCCGTCGCCGATCAGTCACCACGGTGAAAAAAAACATTCCCCCCGGCACGTCGGCTCGACGATAATTTGGCATGGGGAATCTTACCCTTATGAATCGTCAGGCACAGCCTGACCTACGGGACTCGGCCGACGGCTTCGCCCAAGCCTTCATTGCACTTCGCGGCCTCGCTGATGATGTCGTTCAGCCGGCTGGTTTCTTGCCAGAGGCCGAACTGGCCGACGTTGATCCAGCGGGCGACGTCTTCGCTGGTGCCGCCGATGAGAGCGAGTTCGAAGTCGTGAATGATCCCCGCCCCGTTGGTGGCGATGTGGGTGATCAACCCTCGTTCGATCAGGTCGATGATGTAGCGCGAGAGACCCAACTTAATGGGGTGACCGCCGAGCATGGCGATGACTGGGGCGTTGTGTCGTCTGGCGGTGAAGATGGCGGCGATCTGATCGGTGAAAAGGGGATCAGCCCATCTCATTGGCGGACAATCAAGATTAGCACAATCAGCTGAGGCGAGACTATTCCCTCGTCTTCCGATTACTTCAAGTTCGATCTGTTCTTGGCCAAAAATGGGATCGCGTACCATAAGATGATTACAATGCAACTTGAATGCTTCTTGTGCCAAGGGTTCACAGCTGGAACTGACCAGTCTACTGATGTTTATGCCGGGTTGTGTCAATGGTGGCGGACGTCAATCTTCAATCAGCGGTGTGGCTGCGGCAAAAATACCTGCGTGGTTCGAAGGGAACGGCAACCAAAACCATTGCGAGCTAAGCCATCTTCCAGAGTCAGGGAAATGGCCGTATCGATTTATCTGAGAAACTCATCAGACACCTGGTTTGATTTCAGTGGCATCAGGTGGAACATCTACGATCCGATGCTCGACAATACCATGAGTTGGTACTCCCATGAGACTGAAGAAGCATAACCAAATCTCTCTCAAGCTGGGATCGAATCCGATAAATCCTACATTCGGAAATTCCGACCACGCGCTCGGGACGAATACGACAAAAGGCCTTGGTCCATTAGTATCGATCTGGTATCGAAATCGGTCATACACATATTGGACATCGGCAATTTGTATATTCTCGATTGGCGTTCGGAGACTCGTGTTATCGCAGCAAATTTCGATATAACCATTTTGAACGGCAGTGGTGCGGACGCCGTTTCCAGCATTTGCAACTGAGGCCAATTGCCTTAGATTCATCCTAAGCCGCCAGCCTGCACTAATTAGAAGCAATGGCAACGGAATAAGAATTCGCCAGTCATTGAGGGCTATTGCGGGTCCGAACGTACCTACTACAACTATCAAAAGGCCGACAAAGTGCCTTGCAGCACCAGTTCTCAAGAAAAGCGTTCTTGCTGATGGCATACATTCATTGAACCACTCTGGAACTTTCTCTGACAGAACGTCGCGTTGATTGCATATAGCACGTAAATCCACCGGCACGGAAGAAAGACATCGCACGCAGTAGAGGTGATTGTCCCACAACTCAGTACATTCTGTGGCTGAAGAAATAACACTACCACACTTGTGACATCGCAACGTTGCGGTCATGTCTCACTCCCTATGAACGATCCTTCGGTGTTGTTTCTGCAAGACTTCATGCAATAAGAATTGGTGGTACGGGGCAGCGTGTAATCCCTTCTTCCTCTCTGCACTCATTTAGCTGGTCTTCACAATGCTCCAGCCATGCTCTGTGCACAAGTGCGCAGCCAATTGAAAGCGAGGCCACTTCGTAGAGACACGAAAGCCCAAACGCGAGAATACATGCAGCGCACGTAGGCGAACTTGGAATTATGCAGGCCCAATAACAGATGTGGGCAACATGCAGGGCGCATTGGACTCCCCACAAGGTAGCCCCAGCTATACACGTCGCTAAAGAATAAGCCCCCAGTGAAAGGCATGCATCGTACTGTATTTGGCAGCGATCGCGGGGCGGTCGACCGGATGGAGGTGATGCTATAAGGCCATTCCAATCGGTTAAATGGATAGGATTAGAGAACGCATACTCATAGAGCGAAATTTCATGGGGTAGGAAATCTCGTTGGATCCAAGTTCCTAACGAATTGTGCATTACTCGATGGCGTATGTTGTATAATGCGGTTACTGTTTCATACCGATACCCACAATACAGCGTCTCCCAATCAGCTGCTGACGACGACAGCACAACGAAGGACGAATTCATAAACACCGGCACGCCATAAGCCGAATACGCAAACCGCTCCTGCACATCCCCCGAATCATTCGCGATGCTCGTCACATTCCAATTCGCGTCCTGCATGCCGTAGAGGCGCTGGGAGGTATCGTCACGAAGCACGATGTCATCGACGTACCGCAGCCCCCAGACGAACTGCTTGTCAGCGGTACTTTCGCTATCGACGCGCTCTTCGATGACCTGCCACATCGACGGCTCGGTGTAGTACAGGTGCCGCGTCTCATCCAGCATGCCGCTCACGTACGACTTCTGAATCACCCGCCGCCGAGCACCGTCGTAGGCATATTCAGCGAGTGTCGCCGCCCCAGTAGGAGCGATTTTCACCAAACGATTCCAGGCATCATACGTCGCCGCGTAGCTCGCCGTCGGATTGGCCGGTTGCGGCATTGTCGTCATGTTGCCGGCGCGGTTATAGACCGGCGTGACCCAGCTCGGACCGGCCGATTCGCTGACGTCGGTGATCTCGTTGACCATGTTGGTGGCGCGGTTCTGGCTCAAATCCCATGTTCCCGAACCGTCGTCGTCCTGCCGATAATTCTTCCAATTGCCGGTCTGGTCCAACGCCCAGCACTCGGCGAACGACAGATCGGTGACACCGTCCTTGCCACCGTTGAGCGTGCCGCGATCGAGGTCTTTTAACCGGTTGATCAAATCGTACGCATAGAGTTCATCGAAGTGTTTTCCTAATGCCTCGGCGACGGTGTTCTGCCGGCAGATGCGGTTGCTGTTGCGGTCGTAGCCATACTTGATCCGATCGGCATCGGTGGACGAGCCGTAATCGTACCACCGCGAATCCTTCACGCGGCCGAAGCGGTCAAAACCGCTGTAGATGTCGCCGGTGTCGGGATCATTCGACCCGGCGAGGTCGAACAGCACGTATTCGAGGTCCGGTTCGGTGTAATCGACCTTCACGAACGTGTTGCGGCCAAGATAGCTGTACTCGGCCAGATGCGTGCTGCCCATGTCGTCGTCGACGAGGGCGAAGATACGGCTGGAGGCGTCGTCGATGCCGTCGGTCGTGCCGTAGTCGAACGTGAGGACGCGGCCGTCGGGGTAGGTGAGCGAGGTCGGGCGGACGATGTTCGCCGAACCGTTGGCGTAGCCGTATTGCACCTTGGGCGTGCTCATCGTGTTGACCGCTCCGGAGTGAGACTGGTATTCGGTCGTCAGTTGCCCGAAGGAATTGTACACAAACTGGCACTGGTTGACGATATCTCCTGAGCCGACGGCAGCGTTGTTGTAGCTGGTGATCGTCTCGCGCATGCCCCGGACTTCGTAGGTGGTGCCGATGCGGAGCACGGCATTATCGACGCCGCTGCCGAGCGTGGTGATGCGATCCTCTTTCGGACATTCGGCGTTCGTGTGGGTTGTTTTGAAAGGCACCCTCATCCGTCCTTGCGGCCACCTTCTCCCCGGGGGGAGAAGGATTTGCATACGTAAACACGATCGGGTTGCGCGCAACTTTTTTCAGACCATTTTATGTCGGTGTGGTCATAAAAAGTGCATCCATGTTTCTGAATATGTCGGATCTGCGCAAAAGTGCGCATTTTGGCCCTAAAACGGGCGCGAAATGCGCGCGAGAGGCTCGTGAAACGAAATCTGGAGAGATTTTGAGCCCTTTTTTGCATCACAAACAGAGTTCGCCGAGAGCGCAACGGAGAGGGGTAAAGGCCTGGAATTTCTCGGTTTTTCGGGGTTAGGCGCAACCGCGGCCGGGAGGGTGCAGGGATGACGAAATCAGCATGACACCCTTCAGGAGAAAACGACCCACTACCGTGGAAAATGAATGAGAAGAAAGGCTCAAAGTACAAGAAGGCGTTACATAATCGAAAAATAATTGCCGACGGCGAAATCGAATCCACCATCGGTCAGCTTTTTCGGAGTCCCTTTGTAGATGCAGAAATTCCGAACCTGCAGTAGCAGGTCGCGTGGCTGACAGGCACGGAATGGACGATTCACTTTCTTGTAGTGCGTTTCGATCAGGTAATCGACGGCATTGTGATCGAATTCGAATCCCATCTTCGGTGCGAGAATCTGAAACAACTTGCGAAAATCTTCTTCCGTCGGATCGGGAACTTCGATCTTGTATGGAATTCGCCGCAGGAACGCTCCGTCAACCAGATCTTTCGGCTGCAGGTTCGTCGAAAAAATAATAAGTTGATCGAACGGCACTTGAATCTTCTTGCCGCTGGGCATATTGAGAAAATCGTAACGTTTTTCGAGCGGCACGATCCAGCGATTGAGCAGTTCGGTCACAGGCATACGCTGGCGGCCGAAATCGTCGATCACCAGCGTGCCGCAGTTGCTTTTCAATTGCAGTGGCGCTTCGCAGATTTTCGTCTGGAGATTTTGAGTCACTTCGAGGGCATCCATCGTCAATTCTCCTCCGGCGACAACGGTCGGGCGGACGATCTGCACCCAGCGTTGATCGACACCTGAGAGATCGAAGAGTCCCGCCTGATTGTCGACAACCTGCACTTCCTCGTGTAATCCAGGGTCGTACAAACGCATGATCTCGCCGTCAATCCCCAGCGCCCGCGGAATCCAGATCGTATTGCCGAACGATTTGGTAATCCGCTCGGCGATACTGGTTTTTCCGTTACCTGGCTCGCCGAACAAAAACATTCCGCGTCCCGAGTTGATTGCAGGACCAAGCCGATCGAGCATCGATTCGTTGATGATCAGATCGGCAAAGGCACGGCGTAAGTCTTCTTCCGTCGCCTCCTGCTTGGCGATACTCTGGGCGGCCATCGCTTTGAGATAATCTCTTAAGACGACTGGAGCCGCTCCAAAGTAGGTGCATTCTTCACTGTATCGGCGTCCCCGTTCACGCCCGACTTCAGTGATGGTGAAGTCGTAGTCCCCCATCGTCGCCGCCCCTTTGAGGGCCAGCAGTTGCTGTTGTTTCAGATCTTTAAGTATCGGCTCAACGAGATTAAACGGCAAACGGAGTTGAGTCGAAATCGCGCGACCCGATGCAGCTCCTTTCGCCAGCAGGATTTTGAAAATCAGGCGTTCGATTTCTTCGACCATCAGACCGGTATCGGCAAGCGACTCCGGAGCCTTCGGAAAAAAAGGCTGATTCGCTGCTTCGGAATTACCACCCAGCAGTTGACTCACCCGGCTGAACAACGCCGATAGTTGCGGGTTGGCTTTCACGGCCGGTGATGGTTCGGCAGGCTCGGGTTCCGGTGTGACCTCCGGTTCCGACGATGCCGATGTGTCGTCGCCGAGATCCGAAAATTCGAGCTGCAACTCGGAACCGTCGTCTATCGGTCGGCTGGCAGGTGTATCGGCTGCCGTCGATTCCTTCGGCCGAGTCTTCGCGTTCTCGGCGAGAAGTTCCGCCAGTAATTCCCTGGGATTGAGCAATGTGATTTTTTCGGTCATAGAGGGAACCACAAATGGGGACGGTGTAAATCGTTGTGAGTCATCAATTCTTGCAACAGAGGACAGAAATTAATCTGCCAATAGAAATTAGGTCACCGGGACGACAGGTCAAATCCTGATTGGCCACGACACCTCTGTTGCCTTGAATCGATGGGACCGGTCGAACACTTACAGTATAATCGGCGTCATCGCTACGTTCGTTCGATTCTGTGTTTTGTGTGTAATTGGTGCGAGCGGATCGTAGGAATCCACCAATTTGCGAAAGGAGACGTGATGCGGTTTAAAGATCGGGCTGTCATCGTCACAGGTGGTAGCAAGGGAATCGGCGAGGGTTGTTCTCGTGTATTTTGTGCCGAGGGGGGACTCGTCGCCATTCTCGCACGGGGTTCCGAAGCAGGCAGCAGACTCGCCGAAGAATTGTCGAAAACGGGACCAGGGCGGGCAATCTATATCTCGTGCGACGTCGGCCAACCGCAACAGTTGATCGATGCCATCGAAATCGTGGTGAAGTCATTCGGAAGACTGGATTGCATCATCAACAACGCTGGCGCACATCCTCCAGCAACGACAATCGACAATACGACTATCGAACAAATGGAAGAGCTGATGCGCATCAACTACTTAAGCACCTTTGTCGGTTCTAAGTACGCCGTACCGCATCTTCGAAAGACGAAAGGGACGATCATCAACATGTCATCGATGACGGCAGTATTGGGGCAGGAGCATTCCACTGCATACTGTGCAACGAAGGGAGCACAGGTGAGTCTGACGAAATCGCTGGCCATCGAACTCGGCCGTGAAGGGATTCGTGTGAACGCGATTCTCCCCAGCAACATCGACACGCCGCTGATGCGTGACTGGGCCTCTACGCTCGACGACCCGAATTCGGCTTTAGATCGCGTTTCGAAGTTACAAGTCTTTGGCCGAATGGGAACGATCGAAGAAATGGGCCGAATCGCCTTGTTTCTGGCGACCGACGACTCATCCTTTTTAACCGGTCAGGCCATCGAAGCCGAGGGGGGAGCAAGTTTAGATTATTAAGTCAGGTTTTCCCACCTGACAGGCGATGGGCGATGCGACTCGAAACTCCGTAATATCGGCATAACATTCGAGAAGACAGCATCTTGTGTTCCCTGCCCAAGAATGATAAACTCACACATGAATTGATACCGATCTAATAATGGGCTACACTGACAGGTAGCGTGTCCCTACTAACTTGTGCCGGGGACGGTTTGCCTCGTGTCAGCAGGAAGAGATGCCATATGGTTTCAAATTCTCCCTATTGTTCGCACCCCAATATCCCTCGGCGAGCCGCTTTGCAAGCCGGGGCGCTGGGACTTGTGGGTTTGGGAATGAACCACCTCAACGCCTTGCGGGCTGAGACGACAGCGAACAAAATGCCGGCGACAGCAAAGTCGGCGATTTATATTTTCCTGTCTGGCGGTTTGTCGCAACACGAGAGTTTCGATCCCAAACCGGATGCTCCTGCGGAAATCCGTGGAGACTTCCATCCGATTCAAACCGCAACACCTGGACTTCAAATCTGCGAACACCTGCCTGAACTCGCCAAACGAAGCTCGATGTGGTCGATTTGTCGTTCGTTATCTCATCCAACAAATGGTCACCCGGAAGGCCATCACATTATGTTGACCGGCCGCACGATGTTGCCGCCGGGATTTAATGGGAGCCTCCCAAAGCCGACCGACTGGCCATCGCTGGCATCGATTGTCGGCGATCTGGTTCCGCCTCGTAATAATCTACCTCCTGCCGCTGTTTTACCCGAGCGACTCGTCCATTACAGCGGTCGTGTGATTCCTGGCCAGTTCGGCGGGATGATGGGTTCGCAGCACGATCCGTGGTTTATCGAGGCATCGTCTTACGATTCTCTCTCTTACGGTGCGTATCCTCCTTTTGGATTTGACCACCAGGATCGACCGCAGTCGGACTGGTCGAAACGGACGTTTCAAGCTCCCAGTCTCGTCTTACCCGAAGGTTTAACGCACGAGCGATTGGGGCGACGGTCGAATCTGCTCGCCGTTGTCGAACAGCAACGCCGACAATTCGACCGCTTCGCCAATGCAGAATCGTTCGACGGCCATAGACAAACCGCGATGTCACTGCTGACCGACTCTAAAGTACAGCAGGCGATCGATGTCACCAAAGCAAACGATGCCGTTCAAGACCGATACGGCCGCAATTCGTTCGGTTGGTCGCTGCTAATGGCCCGACGGCTGGTTGAAGCCGGCGTGAATCTCGTGCAGGTAAATCTCGGCAATAACGAAACGTGGGACACGCACGGCGAGATGTATCCGCACTTGAAAGACAAACTCTTCCCTCCAACCGATCAGGCAATTTGTGCACTGCTCGACGATCTAAGCGAAAGCGGAATGCTCGATAGTACGTTTATCGTAATGGCGGGTGAATTCGGCCGTACGCCGAAGATCAGCCATCTGCCTCAGCATTATAAACTTCCGGGGCGAGATCATTGGGGAGCAGTTCAATCGGTCTGGTTTGCCGGCGGAGGCGTACAAGGAGGCCGAGTCATTGGCAGCACCGATAAAATCGGCGGTTACCCGGCGTCAGATCCGCAAAAGCCCGAAAATATGGCGGCGACCTTGTATCACTGCCTCGGTCTCCCCGATACGGCTGCGTGGTACGACGATGTGGATCGCCCTCACCATATCTATTACGGTGAACCGATCCATGGTCTGCTCTCGTAATATCGACGCGTCATTAGAACATTCGAATTTGATACCCGTCACTCAGATGCTCAATTGCTCTCCGATCGCATGGGCAAGCGCAATCATTTGTTTCCACGTCTTGCTATTGGCGTCAAATTCCTCCGGTGTGGAAATCGCGATGACTCCTCGCAATTCTTCGCCACGGTAGATAGGTACCGCCAGTGACTGTCGGCAAGCGAAGCGTTCGAGCCACGTGGCCGAACCGGTCAGGCTCGCTGAATTATCGATTCGATAGGCGGCAACGGGTTGTCTCGTCACTGCGGCTTTTACGATTCCCAAATCCGTTTTCGATAGGGGAAGCTGGGTGGTGATCTGACGAAACTCCTCACGGACATCCGTCGGCATGTCAGGGACGGCACGAAACCCCACCTGCACGAGAAACTCCCCGGTTGTTCGCCAAAAACCGGTTGCCCGCGAATCGGTTGCCAACAATAGACGGTCGAGTGCGTCATCGATCGAGGAGTTCTGTCTCAGTCCGTCTGCAAATGCACGCACGGCTTCAAAATCTGCAATAGGTTCATCTCCTTGGCGTGATGTCAGATCGGCCATCGTGAATTCTCCTCAGCGTACATCGTTTTCAACGTCGCACGATGTTGCATAGGGTCTGTAAATAGCGTATAGATCCATACAAAGTGGAACAATACAGCGAACACTTCGCTCAGAAAACAATGTAACAAATGACGTTGCCTGTGACATCCTTCATAACGTCGCAAGCCAATTGATAACAACAAAGGAAATCGGAAACCGTGAAGATCTTACTGGCAGTGGATGCTTCAGATGCCTCGGAAAAAGCCGTTCGACACGTCGGCGCAATTTTCGGTTCCGGCGGACCACGTGTGCAGATCACGTTATATCATGCGATGGAATCGCTTCCCGAATACCTGGTTTCCCGAATTACAGGGCCACAGCAAAGCGAAGAAATCCGCAATATCGCACAGGAATGGGTTGCCGACACCCGGCAGAAGGCCCGCGAACTGCTCTCTCATTACCAAACGACGCTCATCGACGCTGGTTTACCGGCTGCTGCCATCGAAATCAGAATCGCCGAAGTGGAAGCGATGCCGGGGGCTCAGAAAGTCGTCGCGGCTGTTGCCATTATCGAAGAGATGAAGCAGGGCCAATATGAAATCGTCTGTCTGGGACGACGGGGTGATTCCGGCATGATCAGCGTCTTTCCGGGAAGTGTCGCCGAAAAAGTTCTGAGGCAAGCCGCCAGCGTGACTGTCTGGATTGTCGATTGACATATGTGGTATCGCCCGCGACTGATTCAATCAAGACACCTTTTCCCTGATCGATCGTTGAGACGGAAATAGAGAAAATCGATAATCGCACTTGAACTCGCGGATGAAAGCCCGAAGTATGTTTTATGACGGCCACATACACATCGGCCGTTTCATATCAACGAATCAATTCGAACGCACGTGAATTCTGATCTCTCAATCAATCGCAGATGTGATCACCAATTCTATTGGCAGTCTCTTTCAGCGAAAGTGGATTCGTAACCTATGGATCTTCCAACCTGTCCGGCTTGCGGACAATCCGTACTTGACGACGACGCAACGGAGTGCCCGTTTTGTGGTTCCTCCATGAAAGCGCCCAAAGGGAGCGCTCCTCCGAAATCAGCGGGGACGTCGCCAAAAGCTGCCGCTACGCGCAGCGGAACAGCACGTTCCACGACCGTCGAAACCGGAACGTCGGATCGAGAGAAATCGACAGCAAAAGCAGATCCCGACGATCCCTTTGCATTCGACAGTTCCATCACTGAAAAGGGGGTAGTCCCCCTGCTTCCTCGACCACAAAAGGGACGGTCGTACAAGATTATCTGCCCGATGTGCGAAACTCCGGGGTTTTCATCCACCAAAGCGGCAGGAAAACAGGTCAAATGCGCAAACCCCAAATGTATGGTTCCCATCTTCACCGCCCCCGCATTGGAAAAGCGGAGCGAACCGACTGCCTCCGAAGAACCGGAAAGCAAAACCGGACGATATCTGATGCTTGCCACCGTCAGCGTTGTTGTGATTGGAGTCGGCGTCTGGTTTTCGATTCAGGAAGAGCCACGCCAACCGGTGCCGCGTGAAGAACGCGTTGAGGCATCGACGACCGATAACACTGAAAAAGTCGAAGAAAAATACTTCGAAAACCTGACGCGCGCGAAAACGGCTTCCGTCGATTATTCCAAACTCACAAACGACGAGATACGCGATCGGGCTTTTGAGTCGTTGATCTCCGCTTCAAATCAGCGGGAAAACAATCGAAGTCAGACGCTGTGCCGTCGCCTGGCAGCCGAATCGTTTGCCACAATCGGTATGCTCAAGAAAGCCGATGAACAACTCGCTTTGGTGAAAAAAGATACTCGCCTTGTCGCCTACTTTCCCATTCCGCCGCTGGTCGAAATCGCGTGGTTACATCTGGAGCAGAACAAACCGAACGATGCGGCTACCGCAGTCGAACAGGCCCAACAATACGCCGGTAAACTCCCCCGGCGAGGCCGCACGACCGAAATTATTACCACGCGACTGGCTGCCGTTCTCGCCGGCACCGGCCAGATCGAGGCAGCTAAAAAATTGCTCGATCGACTCCCGTCACAGGCCGAAAGCGACAACCTCGGTATCTTGACGCGACTTTCGCTCGCCTCGGGTGAATACGATCTCGATCGACTCGCGAAAGAGATCCCCCTCATCCCGTGGAACTCGGCGAACGAGGTGATCGTGACCGCCGATCTGGCCCGTCATCGGCAGTGGAAAGCCACGGAAGCCTGGGTTCGATCACTCGGTGATGATGTCACGAAAATGGAAGCTCTCGCTCAGTGGGGCGAAGTTCAAATTCGACTGGATGACGACAAGTCACCGCAGGCCGAGGCATTGAGTTCGATGGTCGCCGAACTCAGTCCTGCTGCCAAGTCTTTTGTCTGGTCGCGAATGTCACAGCAATACGCGCGATCCGGCAACGCGACAAAAGCCCAATCGCTGATCGATCAGGCTCATCAGGAATTGTCGACACTGCCGCCGTCCGAGCCGATGATGTATTCATCCAGTAAAGAGATTCACGGACTCTCAGCCATTCAATTCTCGCAGGTGAAACTGCTGCAGATGCGTGCCTGGGGAGAACTCGCATTTGCCGAAGCGTTGATTCCCCATGCCGAACAATCGTGGGAGGCGGTTTCTCGCACGTTGGATTACTGTCGCGGTTTAGCCCCCAGTCCGACCGCAATGCAGAACCGGCTCGCCGGACTCAAAGGAAATAAGGCCGAACAACTGCGGAATGAATTGAGGCAGTCGCTCGACCTGAAGACCGAAGACCAGGCCCGATTGGCTGTCACGAAGTATCAACGAAATCTCGACCTGTTAGACGCGCTCTCCGAACAGCGGTTTCAGTTTCAGCTGTCGATTCTCGATCGGGCCTCCGAATGGAATCTCGGTCCCCCCCTTGTTGACGAAATCATGCGACGTTCGTCGGCAACCGATGAGAACGAACACGAACCGTACCTGCTCCGCGAGCTTCCCCAATGGATTTTATTCCGCGCCCGCAAGTCGCCGGAGGAGGAGCAATTTCCTCACTTGCAAGAAGCGTTAGTGCAAGCCGGTGCGACCGCCGATCCTCGTGTTGCCCTGGCGGAAGAAATCCGACAGGCGATCGCATCAGAAAATTACGACGTCGTGCAACAACTTTTCAATCGAAGCCGCGCCGATAAAGAGTGGGTGAATCTCTGGACGTTGCAACTCGCCTGCCGTTTATGTCGCGAACGTTCGCCGGAAATCGCCGTCCGTTTTCTCTTGAATCAGGGAGATCTCGCCGCCCGTGAGGAAGGGTTTTATTTCATCGGCGGCACGGCTGCGCAAGAAAATCACCTTCGCGATTTCTGGAAAATGGTCCAGACGGAAAAACTCGTCCCAACCGAAACGGCCTACGCCTGCGCCGGCCTGATCGCCGGTTTGACGGCGACCCCCGCCGCGAAAAAATGATGGTCAGAGGCGAATCCCGCTTCGCATCAGACGTTCCCATTCCATGACAGTTCGATCCATTTCCTGTCAAGAGGGCCTTGTCGCATCTCAGAGTATCTCTTCGATTGCATATTTCCACGGCAGCAAGTCGTTTGAGCATGAGGTGTCTCCTGCTGATGGGAATCAGCGTTTCGCAAATTCGTTTTCATCGTTCATTCCCCCTGCACCCTCCCGGACTCAGTTGCGCCAAACCCTGAAAAACCGAGAAATTTCAGTCCCTTACCCCTCGCCGTTGCGCACTTATGCATCGTTGTTTCAGATTGCAAAAAGGGGCATAAATGCGAGCCATATTTCGTCTCACGACTATTTCGCGCGCCTTTCGCACGCGTTTTTCGCCAAAAATGCGCGCTTTCGACACGGTTTTGCATATTCACAAACATCGATG
>JAQCEJ010000204.1 GCA_027618475.1 Planctomycetota bacterium
TGGGTGACGCCAAAAAGGACGATTTGCGGGTCGGTTTTGACAGTCGCTTGAAGCTGAAGTTCTTGGGTAGTCAGATCACGACGGACGCCGGTTTGCTGGCGTATCGCGAACTCGATGAAACGCTGGGGCTGAAGGTCTGCGCAGAACCAGAGATTGATGCTGGAAAACGCTCCGGCTGACTCCCTGGTCTGGATTTCGGCCGGGACCGAAGTCGGAAAACGGGCCAGAAATTGCCACGTAATTGACGCAGGGGGGGCCGCGATGTTAGGATGCGGGTCATTGCAAGACTGGAGCGTCTCCCGGCTCAATTCAAATGGGAAATGTCGGGTAATAGGTTAGCGTCAATTGATATGTCAAGAATCAGCGAGTCGCGTTTGAAGTGTCTGCACTTTTTTCTGAAAAGAGGTTTCTTATGAGTCAGCCTAAAGTCAGTCCCCGTGGTGTCAAAGGTTTTACTTTGATCGAGCTGTTGGTAGTGATTGCGATCATCGCCGTGTTGATTGCCCTGCTCTTGCCTGCCGTCCAGCAAGCACGCGAAGCAGCGCGCCGTTCCGCATGTGTCAATAATATGAAGCAGATCGGGCTGGCCTTACACAATTATCACGATGCCCTTTTGAGGTTTCCCTTTGGCTGCGTAGGGGGTGGTGTTGGCGATCCGCATACGACTGGTACAAACTGGCGGACATTCATACTCCCGTACCTCGATCAGGCTAACGTTTATAATTCGCTGAATTTTAATGGTGGCAATTTCAGCACGCGCGGAGCGGCCGGCAGTTCCATTGGGTTGACCGGGGGAAACCAGGTTCTCACCAGTGTAATCGTTCCTGTATATCGGTGTCCTTCCAATCCGAACGATCCCTTGGTTCCGTCGGCAGGCAGTGCCATGCAGAATTCGGGTTTCGGACAGATGATCCATTACGTCGGCATCGCCGGGGCGACCCCAGACCCGGCTGGTCGCGCTGGTGTGTGTGTGACTGCTGGTGGCGGTTATGCTTACAACGGAACGGCCTGTGCCAACGGTGTGATGACGATCAACGAATGCAAATCGATCGCCCAAATTATCGACGGGACTTCGAACACGTTGATATTAGCCGAACAATCTGGCATGGTTGGCGTGATCGACATCAGTGCCAATTACAACGGAGGCTGGTCGGGCAATTATGTGAAGATTCCCGTCAGCCAGATGTCGACGTCCAGCTATCCGTATCAGACAGGGATTACGTCCATTGCCTATTCGCCCAACTTAAAGACGGCGGGAACGGGTGCAACAGGTGCTTATCAATCCAATACGATTTTGAATTCATTCCATGCGGGCGGTATTCATGGGTTGCTGGCTGACGGCAGTGTCCGTTTTCTGTCCGAAAATATGGATTTCACGCTCTTGACGAAGATCGCCTCTCGCGACGACCGTCAAGTCACTAGCGAATTCTAATCGATTCATAAAAAGTTAAGACCAGCTTACGAGGAGCGCAGAGCGGACACTTGTGTGCGATCTGCGTCTTCTCTTTATCAGAATCTCCTATGGTAGAAAGCGCCACTTCATGTTCACGAATTATCGCCGCAATGTGCCGACTGGAATCCTTTCTGTTACCCGTCGATTCTTAGCGACTTCAATGTTCTGGACGGTCCTGTTTTCTGCCGTAATAGCCAGTTCCGGATGTTCTGACAGCACGCCTGAAAAGGAAACCGGAACCGTCACGGGTGTGATGACGCTTGATGGTAAGCCCGTAACAAAAGGCGAAGTCAGGTTCTCAAGCGATACATTGGGAGCGGGTGCCACGGCCATGCTCGGGGAAGGTGGAACGTTCACGATCGATACGCCGATTCCGGTCGGTGAATATGTTGTTTGCGTGGGAATGCCCGCCCCCATTGGTCCGCAGCAAGAGAATCGTCCCAATCCTGACGACTACAAGGACATTCCTCAGAAATACGCGGTATCCACGACAAGCGACTTGAAGGCCACAGTGGCCGTTGGTGAGAACAAGGTTGTTCTTGATATGAAAAAATGAGGGTTGCTGTAGGCGATCAACGCCGAGTTCATGTTTAGGTCCATGGATCGACGGTGTGGTGAATGAAAAAACGAACTCAGGCGGTGCTCGGCCTATCTTTCGCTCTGATTTGTGTATTGGTCAGTTTCTGGGGGATTCGTGTCTATTTCGGTTCCCCCAGACTCAACGTATTGATTATCACATTGGATACGACGCGAGCCGATCGAATCGGATGCTATGGATATCCGGCAGCTCAGACGCCGACCATCGATGGGTTGGCTTCGAACGGCGTTCTTTTCGAACGTGCCTATGCTTCGGCACCATTGACGCTTCCCTCGCATGCGACAATTTTCACGGGATTAAATCCCCCCGAACATGGCTTGCGTGCCAATGGGCAACACAGTTTGCCCACCGATATACCAACTCTGGCCACCGTCCTATCTGATGAAGGTTATGAGACCGGAGCGTTTATCGGGGCATTCGTTCTCGATTCGAAATTCGGTTTGAACCGTGGATTCAACGTCTACGACGATCAACTTTCAGATGACAACACTTCGGGAGATGAACTGCACCGCAACCGCGACGGAAACCTCGTTGTCGATTCCGCCTTATTTTGGCTGAGGCATGTCGGCGACCAGCCATTTTTTTGTTGGGTCCATCTATATGATCCGCACTTCCAACATCTCTCCCACGAAGATCTCTTCGGTGAACAATTCATCGAAAAGCCATACGATGGAGAGATTGCCTACGTCGATTTGCAAATTAAACGACTCGTTAACTTTCTGAAGAGTCAATCTCTCGAAGAACAAACAATAATCATTGTCGTTGGTGATCATGGCGAAGGGTTGGGCGATCATGGCGAGCGGACGCATTCCCATATGGTCTACAATTCGACAATGCACGTCCCATTGATTTTCTCGTCGCCGAATTACAGCTATTCATCGAAACGTGTCGCCGAACCGGTTTCGCTGGTGGATGTCTACCCCTCCATTCTCGATGTTTTGAATCTGCCCCAACCACGTCCCGCCAGCGGTCGCAGCCTGAAACCCGCGTTTGAAGGACAAACCATTGAGCCCAGTATTTGTTATGGCGAAACTGAAGAACCATACAATGCCGCTCGTTGCAGCCCGCTGACGTGCATCACGACGGATCGCTGGAAGTATATTCGTACGTCGCGACCGGAATTGTTTGATCTGCAGCAAGACCCACGCGAACTGCAGAACCTCGCCGCGTCGCAACCGGACCAGATGGAGATCATGGAAAATCTACTCGTGGACATGGAACAACAGATGGATCGCCGATCGTCCCCGAGCGCGGCACTCTCGACTCAGGAGGAACGGGCGCTGGCCAGTCTCGGCTATACGGGAGACCGAGGTGTTATTCCAGATGATCTCGACATCGCGAACCTGCCCGATGTGAAAGACATGCTGCCGTATTTCAATCGATGTGACGATGCGCACAAGAGTATGCATTTTGGAAATTATATCGAGGCAGCAGAGATCCTGAAACCAGTCGTGGAAGCATTTCCGACATATTTCGAAGCACGTTGTAGCCTAGGAGTCTGTCTCTACAAACAGGAGCAATACGAGGCGGCGATAGCCGAATGGGAGCGTGCCCTCGAACTGGGCGCCCCACCTGCCACTGTTAATATTCAGCTCGGTTTAACTCGCATGCGACAGGAACAGTTTGAAGAAGCGCGGGGGCATTTTTCAGAAGCTCTGAAATCCCGCCCCGATTCCGCCGAAGTCCATTTTTGTCTTGGGACGGCATTGAAACAACTGGGGCGACTGGAAGAATCGCTTGCCTCCTTTGATAAGGCGCTGGAACTAAAACCCGGCAATGCCGAAGTTAAGTCGGCTCGCGAATCGGTTCTGGCGTTACTCAAACGTCCCGCGCGCTGATCTCTGATTTCGTCTCACGACGGCTGACATGGTCCGGGAATGTGTGGTTGACCCACCGAAGTTGCCGCATCC
>JAQCEJ010000205.1 GCA_027618475.1 Planctomycetota bacterium
ACGGCTGGCGGACTTTTCTCGTCAAAGTCCACAATGAGGCGGGAGTGACCGCTCGGCTTATGCCCGAGTGCCCGAACGCTGCTCCACAGTTCAAACGAAGCCGCGGTGCCAGCCGGCCGGACCAAGACATCTCGCTGGCCGATGTGACGCAACGGTTTCTAGATATTTCGATGTTCGAGGCCCAGCCGCTCAAGGAAAATCTTTCAGGACTCGAACTCGAATATCGCATCATACAGATCTATTGCCGCGACGTCGGCAAACGCGAAGCGAAAATTGGTTTTAATGTCGGACAAGGAACGCAGGATCTCGGCTTTCGCAATGCCGTACCGATTTTGTTTGAATCGATCCCCTCCGTCGAGGTTGTGCTCGGCGTTCGCGACGAAGATGGAACTCCAACCACCGCAGCATTTGTTTTTCGCGACGCCTGGGGCCGAGTTTATCCGAATCCGGCACGCCGACTGGCTCCCGATTTTTTCTTTCACAATCAGATCTACCGTTCCGATAGCGAGTCGGTTCATCTTCCGCCCGGCGAATACAGCGTTGAAGTCTCTCGCGGACCCGAATATCACGTTCAGAAACTGCAGATGATCGTTGAACCGGACATCGTTTCCCAGCGAGCCGTGTTTCACTTGAAACGCTGGGCGCATGCGGCATCACGAGGCTGGTACTCGGGGGATCATCACGTCCATGCGGCGGGTTGTGCTCATTACGAAAATCCGACCGAAGGTGTTTCACCCGCCGACATGATGCGGCACATCCTCGGCGAAGATTTGAACGTCGGCTGCGTCCTCAGTTGGGGACCGTGCTGGTATACCCAAAAACAATACTTTGAGGGAAAAGTCTCTGCACTTTCGAGTGAATCGAACCTGATGCGTTACGATGTCGAAGTAAGCGGGTTCCCGTCGTCCCACGCCGGACATTTATGCTTGTTGCGTTTGAAGGAAGACGACTATCCCGGCACAACCGTTCTTGAAGAGTGGCCGAGTTGGACATTGCCGATATTGAAATGGGGCAAAGAGCAGGGGGGGGTCGTCGGTTATAGTCACAGTGGCTGGGGCCTGTCCTTGCCCGATTACGACGCACAGGGAAAACGCGTGACCGTCAATTACCGCCAGATACCCGACGGCTGGCAGGGTCGAGCTGCCGATAAACTCCCCGATTACGCCATGCCACCGTTTGACGGCATCGGAGCGAATGAGTTTATTGTGACGGGCGTACATAACGTCTGTCATTTCATTTCGGCAGTCGATACGCCGGCAGTGTGGGAGCTCAATATCTGGTATCACACGCTGAATTGCGGGTTGAAGACGAGGATCAGCGGCGAAACCGATTTTCCTTGTATTTACGGCGACAAAGTCGGTCTCGGACGCATCTATGTAAAAATCCCGATCGGTCAACCGCTCGATTTTGATCAGTGGATCGCCGGTGTCCGAAACGGACGCAGCTATTGCGGAGACGGACTCAGTCATATCTACGATCTCAAAGTCGACGATGTCGCCCTCGGTGAACAGGGGCCCAAGAATGAATTCAGCGAACTCAATCTCGCCAAACCCGGTCCGGTGAAGGTCACGTTTGATGTGCAAGCCATGCTCGCCGAAACGCCGACCGAAGAAACCGAACGCATTCGAACAGCGCGGCTCGACCAAAAACCGTATTGGCACCTCGAAAGAAGCCGCATCGGCGAATCGCGCAAGGTTCCGGTCGAAGTGATCGTCAACGGTTACCCGGTCGCAACGCAGGAAATCGAAGCCGACGGCACATTGCAATCGTTGTCGTTCGATGTCGACCTGTCACACTCGAGCTGGATTGCCGTGCGGATTTTTCCGTCGGTTCACACGAATCCCGTATTCGTCAAAGTCGGCGGCAAGCCGATACGAGCCAGCCGCCGGAGTGCCGAATGGTGCCGGGAAGCGGTCGATGTCTGTTGGGAGAAAAAGAAGGGGCAAATCCGCGAAGCCGAACTGTCAGACGCCGATGCCGCCTATCAAGTCGCCCGCGAATACTATGATCGTGTCTTGTCGGAAAGTGTTGCCGAATAATCCTTTGTCGTGTTGTCATCCCGTCGGGTTCAGTTTTTTCTTCAACGCTTTCGACGAATGTTCCACTTCCCATCGGGTCATAAGCCGGTTCTGATGAAGATGAAATAACGCCCCGGCGAAACCTATAGGAATTCTATATGAAAATCTGTATTTCGGTCGCTTCCGAATCGAGAAATCTCGCGAAAGTCGATCTGCTGAATGCGTCGCGTCAGGCCGATATTGTCGAGTTCTGCCTCGATCATCTCATCAAAGAGCCGAACGTGGCGGAATTGATCGAGGGGATTCAGAAACCGATCCTGATTTCTTGCCGACGACGCGAAGATGGAGGCCAATGGCAGGGGACTGAAGAAGAACGGTTGCTGCTGCTTCGTCAGGCGATCGTCGCTCAGCCCGAATATGTCGAACTCGATCTCGAAATCGCCAATAAGATCCCTCGGTTCGGCAAGACGAAGCGGGTCATCAGCTTTACAAGTCTCGACGAACCCGTAAATGATGTCGAAGAGATCGTTAACCGCGCGGTACAGGCAAAGGCCGACGTCGTCAAAGTGACATGGCCGACGCCGACACTCGATGCCGCCTGGCCGATGCTGGCAGCGGTTTCGCAAAAAAGAGACATCCCCGTCGTTGCGGCGGGAATCGGTTCCGGTGGCGTGACCTTTTCTCTACTCGGCTGCAAGTACGGAGCCCCCTGGATCTACGCCGCTCTCGAACGAGGTATGGAATCATACGCCGAACAACCGACCGTCTCCGATTTCGAAGACCTCTATTTTTGGCGAGGAATCAATACCCACACCCGATTTGTCGGCGTCGCCGGCATGACGGCGGTGCAACAGGCGACGATCAAAACCTTTAACACCGGGTTCGATAAACTCGAATTGAATTACCGGTGTTTACCGATCTTCACCGGACGGTTCGATCGGTTGGGAAAAATGCTCGACGTGCTGAAAATCAACTCGATCGTCACCGGACCTGAAGCGGGGGAACTCGTCTTTCCGCTCGCCGAGAAGAGCGAAGACGCCGCGAAAGAGGCCGGGTACGCCGATCTGTTGCTCAAGCAACCCGAGGGATGGCAGGCGTACAACACCTTATGGCGCGGCATGCTGAAGTCTCTCGAAGCCCGGTTGGGAAAGACGAATGATGAAGACCGTCCGCTCGATCGCCGCAATGTGCTCGTCGTCGGTCACGGCCCGGCGACACGTTCGATCGTGTATGGATTGCTCCGCCGCAAGCCGATGCTGAGCATTACCAGTCCCGACGATAAGGCTTCACGGAAACTCGCCGAGCAGTTCAACATTCGGCATGTCCCCTTCGCCAGTCTGTACGACACCCTCTCCGACGTGGTCGTGTTTTCTCATGCCGCAATGCAACTCGGCCATCGCAAAACCGAATTCAACGCCGCCTATTTACGGCCGCAGATGACGGTGCTCGATGCGTCGAACCTGCTGGAAGAGACGCCGGTGCTTGCCGAAAGCCGCGCCCGGCGATGTCCCATCGTCGAAAACTCCGAAGTCTTCGCCCACCAACTCGCCACGCAGTTCAAATCGATCACGGGAAAAGAACTCCCGTCGAGCGCGCTACGCGAGGCGCTGGCGGCGGAGTGAGTAATTTCGCTTCGCATTTCCCCACGTCCCGTAGGGAATGCTCCTGCAGGCCTTCCTTTTGCCAATGACAACCCATCACACCACGATTTCGCGAACGGGTCATTGAAGACGAACGGCAGGCGGGAGCCTGCCCAACTCAACGGACATTTCATCGTGCCACCTTTCGCCCATTCGGTTTCGCCGTTCATTCCCCTGCACCCTCCCGGACGCAGTTGCGCCGAGCCCTGAAAAACCGAGAAAATTCAGTCCTTTACCCCTCGCCGTTGCGCTCTCGTGCATCGTTGTTTCA
>JAQCEJ010000206.1 GCA_027618475.1 Planctomycetota bacterium
CCCTGAAAGCGTGATCCCCGAATCGAACAGCGCGTCGCGTTCCTTAACGCCTGGCAGAGAGGTGGACTGCTGACTCTCGGATGTCTGTTTTTCGATGGCTTGCTGCGCAATTTTCAACAGTCCGATCCCCCAGTCGCGAAACTGGATACTGTCAGGTTTATGAAGGTTCCCAGGACATAACCAGCGGATGAAGGTGATCGCATTACCATGACACCGTGACGAACGAAGCGCTGTTCCCCCGGGAGTTTTCAATCGACACCGCCAAACACATCTGTTATCATGGATGCGTCGCGGGTCTTGCCGGTAAATGATCAAAGCAACTCCTTCCGTTTGGGAACGCGCAACAGGAATACGAACTTGAATCATCCAAAGAACTCGAATCAAGGCGTCACGCGCCGCGAGACCCTCCAGGCAGGGGCGCTCTCTGCTCTCGGCGCATTGGGAATGTCCCGCAGCGCGGCGGCTAATGTCTCCGACTTCATCGAACCGGGCAAAGCCAAAAGCGTGATCGTGTTGTATCTGCTGGGCGGAGCGCCGACGCAAGACATGTACGATCTCAAGCCGAATGCCCCCAAAGAAATCCGAGGCGAATTCAACCCCATCGCGACGAATGTCCCCGGCATCGATATTTGCGAACTGCTCCCGCTCACCGCCCGCTGGATGCATAAGTCGGCGATCGTCCGCTCGGTCACTCACGATGCCGGTTGTCACAACACTCTCGCCAGCTATACCGGATTCGAACAAAAGCTGCCGAACATCACGATCACCGAAGAACATTATCCCCCCAGCATGGGCTCGATCTGCGAATATCTGCGCGAACAGCAAGGGGGAGACATCGCCCGCACCCCGGCCTACGTCTACTTGCCCTGTTATCTCGGCTGGGGTCAGTCGATCCAGCGTCCGGGGCCGTATGGTGGATTTCTCGGCAAGCGATACGACCCGCTGTTTACCGTCTGCGATCCCTACGTCGATAACCCGCCTGAAAAACCGTATGAAGCCCATGTGCTGCGCGGCAAGCCGCAGGTTCCGTTCAGCACGCTCAGCGAAGGGATGACGCTGGACCGGTTGAGCGCCCGCCGCAACCTTTTGCAGGGGATCAACGACGAACGCTTCAAAGAGATTTCCTCTGGAGCGGTAACGTCGTTCAACAAACAATCGGAGCGCGCCTGGAGCATTCTCACGTCGTCGGCTGTCCGCTCGGCGTTCGACTTTGATTCGGAAGATCCCGAAACGCTCAAACGCTACGGAAACACGTTGTTCGGGGCCAGCACCCTCGCCGCCCGCAAGCTGGTCGAAGCCGGCGTGCAGTACATCAACGTCACCTGGGACATCTATTGGGAACGACTGAAATTGCAGTTCGCCGGGTGGGATACGCATGCGAATAACTTCGTGCTACTACGGGACTACAATCTCCCCTATCTCGATCTGACATATAACGCCCTGATGCAGGATCTCGACGAACGCGGGCTGCTCGATGAGACGCTCGTCGTGACGATGAGCGATTTCGGACGCACACCGAAAGTCAACGGCAATGCCGGCCGCGATCACTGGACCTTCTGCTACTCGGTGATGTTTTCAGGGGCGGGGATTAAAGGGGGAACGGTGTTCGGGGCCTCCGATATGCAAGCCGCCTATGTGCAGGACCAGCCGGTCAGCACCGGCGATGTTTGCGCGACGATCTACAAATGCCTGGGGATCGATCCACATTACCGCGTCCTCGACCGCGTCAACCGCCCGATCGAAATCGCGCACGGCGGCGAACCGATCGCGGCGATTATGGAATCGTGATCAGCAAACGCAGCCAAGAGCCCGGTTGACACAAAGAACGAAAAACACCACCACCCCGCCTGATGCGGCCGCTCGTGCAGATAATGGTCGACGTACTCGGCGACGAGATGATCGAAATGCTTTTCACCAAACACGATAAAGTGATCGAGACATTCCTGTTGCAGCGACTGAATAAACCGTTCGACGTAAGCATTCGTAACCGTTCGACGAACCTTTCAATTACCCACAAGTTCTTTACTCAGTTCCACTCCCAGATGAATATCAGTCAGTCGGGAGAGGCCGCGCCAGAGGACCATGTTCCCCGGCGGTGGATCGCTGCCCCGCGCCAAGTAGCCTCCGAGCTTGGCGACAATCTTTAAGTAGTGAGCGATTGGCTTTCCGGCTGAGGGTCGGGCATTGCCAGCAAGTTGGTCGAGGATTGCAATTTCGGTTTCCGTAAACACCGTCTCAGAAGACGTTGTGGGGTTCGTACGATTGACCATCGTAAGCCAGAACACACGCCAGCTGATGATGCAGAAGATCGCGATCAAATTCGTCAACCGCTCAGCTGTGCGTAGTTTGGAATGTTCGGCTCGGCAGCCCGACTTGAGCACCTTGTGAAAGGTTTCGATCTTCCAGCGTTGCGTATACCAATCGAGTTTTTCAATCGCAGAAGCCAGATCGTTGACCGGTAAATCAGTTAAAAGCTTCCATTGAATCGGTTTTCTCTCCACAGGTTTGCCACGTTCGTGGACATGAATGACTGTGAGGGAAAGAGTCTGGTATTGTTTGTGTTTGCCAATTGGCGGATGAACGGTCATGCGGCAAAAGCGTATCTGAACTTTGACTTTAATGGCGTGACGGTTGTGATCGAAAACTTCGATTTCATGGACGCCACGAATGGGTTCCCGCTTCATTTTCTTGGAAATCGTAGTGCTTCCCATGCCAGCCAATCGGTCCACGCACGTACGGACCAGAAAATGCGTACCAGCTTCTTGGGCACAACAGAAAAGCTCGAAAATGTCGCTCCCACGGTCACCGACATGGATGCACCGGGACGGTTTGACCAACTGCGTAGACTGCTTCAGATTTTCCAGCCAACGAAAGCTCTCTTTCTGCTCGATGGGGATGCGCGTCGGATTGACCTTCTTTTTAAGCGCATTGGTTCCTTTGAATCTCTTGCGGGTCCAGAATTTCACGGCCGTAAGCCCTAGAGGCTTCCCTTGGGGAGTTAACGCCAGACTGGAATGCATGAGCAGTCCACACACTGTGTAGGAGCTGCGTTGCGGGCGACTCGAAAGCCTGTGCGTTTTTCCGATCGCTTCGGGCTTGTCACGTTGAAAGCTAAACTCGGTCGTGTCGTGTAAGATCAAGATCGGGCCTTTGGCAGCAGCAATCCGCGCCCGGGTCGCCTCAAAATGCCCGGCAAGAATGATGCTCTCATTGACTCGCGGATTGCTAAAAAACCGATAAGCGGCTTTCGTGGCAGCCCAATCTTGGCACGCGGTAGGTAACGTGTCACCTATCTTCTGGCCGAGTTGATTGAGCAATTCACCCAATCGCGATTTGAGCCTTTCGTCGGGAAAGTTACACCCATGTAGCTCTCTTTCCACCCAGACATCCATGTCGGTGGTCTCCAAAAAACAACATGTCGAGAAACAGTTGCGATCTCAGCAATCCGTGTGACACAATCTAACCTCGACTCGTTGGCCGTGGAATAGGAAAATTTGTGGGTAATTGAAAGTCGACAAAACACATCTTGCAGGCCCTGGTAGAATTTCCTTGAAACTTTCTTTTTCAGTTTTCAAGGAGACCAATTCATGGCGAAGAAGGGCAGCCGGCGTGATCCGGCCAAAGAACAGTTTTGGCGAGACACGGTCCAACGTCAGAAACAAAGCGGTCAGACGATCCGGGAATTCTGTGACCGGGAGAGCTTGAAGGCGTGGACGTTCAGTTGGTGGCGGCGTGAATTGACCAAGAGAGACCGGGAACGGCAACCGCCGAAGCCAAAACTGGAATCCAAATCACCCTTCATACCGGTGCAGGTCGTGCCGGACCCAAAGCAGGCTCAGAGTTCTTCAGCCATCGAGATCGTCCTGCCCGCCGGTCCCACGCTGCGTGTTCCCTCC
>JAQCEJ010000092.1 GCA_027618475.1 Planctomycetota bacterium
GTTAAATTGAAATAGAGTGATTATCGCGATCGATGGATTCGCGAATCGCTTTATACAGGACCGGACCAAAATCATGGATTTTATCCGGAGCCTGCGAAACACTCGTGAGTTGTGTCCGTTTTCCACGCGCTCGAACAATATGCTCGGCGTAAGTGCATTCTTTTGATAAATCAGGTGCCGAGATTCCGTTGGCCTGGTCTTTTCGGAAGTATTCGACGAAAGTGTTCATCGCATCCTCAATCAGCCCCACCCCGCCTCAGCATCCGAAATGCAGGCTTCAGTCTTCCCTATCCATTCGCTCGGCGACTTCTGCTTCGCGTTTGCTCATGCGATACAGGCCGACGCCGATGCCGGTGAAAATGGTTGCCGGCATCGCCAGCATAAAGAGAATGCTGTATTGATAGGCGCGGGGAAGCTCGCTTTGCGTCTCGTTCGCCGATTTGCACATCGGGCAGGCCGACGCCGTCGGTACGACGATCGCTCCGTTGAAGAGCGCGGCGAGCATGATGATTCCGATCCCGTTTCGCAATCTGTCCATTATCGAGTCCATCTACAATTTCAATCAGGCCGCTGCAACAGGCCAATGGTAAAGCATGCCGTATATCATAACACCCGTAACGGATACGTAAACCCAGATCGGGAAAGTCCACCGCGCCCACTTTTTGTGGGCTTCGAACCGCCCGCAAAGTCCGAGATAAATCGTCCGGATCGCCAGTACCGGCACCACCGCCGCCAACACAACATGGCTGATCAGTATCGAAAAATAAATCGGCCGAATGATGCCCGTTCCTTGAAACGGCTTGGAACCGCTCCCCGTGTGTTGCTGCAACATCACATGATAGACGACATAACACGCCAGAAACGCGATCGAAACGGCGAACGCCGCCAGCATCGTATTCTTGTGGGCCGAAATCCGGCGCTGTTTGATGAAAACGAACCCTTGAATCAACAGGACCGTCGCCAATCCATTCAGCAGGGCATTCACGGCGGGGAGTTTCAGCACCCATGCTGGAACGGTCTTGGGCTGCATGTCGGCAGGAGGGTCTGCAAATATAATTTCGTCCTTCTCTCGCTGTTCGGCGGAAACGATATCTTTGGACGCTCCCTTTCCCTTCACCCGGTCGGGGGCGTCATCAGAGTGCGTCGGTATCGGTTCATTCGGCGGCGCCGCAGCCAGAGCGGGATACTTCTCGGCGAATTCCTCGACCGTTAATGTCATCTGCGGTGGCTTTTTACCTTGCAGCACTTTTCTCAGTTCGACCATGTCATCGGGTTTGAGCGAATCGTATTTGCCGCGGACCACTCCTTCGGCATCGACATACAGCACGTTGTTCGTGTGCAGAAAATCTTCCTGAGAGATCACCTTGACCGGCATACGAAAGCTGCGTTTGATAAGGTCGTAGATCTCGATGCGATTTCCGGTCAGAAACAACCACTTGTCGGGGTCGGCACCGTATGCATCGGCATAATTCGCCAACTGCTCGGGAGTATCGGTTTCAGGGTCGACCGTCAGCGAGATAAGTCGAACGTCTTGTTCTTTCAACGCCTGTTGCAATTCGCGCATCGACGTCGTGACTTGAGGACAGGTAAATCGGCAACGGGTGAAAATGAACGAAATCGCCCACGGCTTGCCGAGCAGATCGTTCTTCGTGACGGTCTCGCCGCTGCGCTCGATCAGTTCGAAGTCCTGAATGCCGCGCGGATCCCATAACGGGCGTTCGTCGATCGACGTCTGCGGCGTAAGCACGCGCACCGGCTGAAGGGACGATGCCGTTTGAGCGTTCGCAACGCCTGATGCCAGGCCGATGATGACGGCAAACGTGATGCAGATTTTCTGAAACATGGTCGTGTCATTTCGTGGCGTGTGACGATGTCGTCTGGTTTCGGCGGGATGTCTTATTATAGGCGATGGATGACGATTTATCTGGTCATAAAAACGAAGAAATTGAGACGCGATGATGCGGCTTCTCAGCGGGTATCCGACGAACTTTTGCGTTGGGTCAGGAAAACGGCGAGCGCGACGCACGCAACGCCGAACAATGTGGTCAATGTCAGACATACCGCAAGTCCGGGAAGGCCGGCCCCGTCGGCGACGATCGCTTCGGGTTGCATGATCCGTCTGAGCCCCGCGACGCCATACGTCAGCGGATTAAGTTTCATGATCACCGACAGCCAGCCCGAGTTTTCGCCGGGAAAAATGGCCCCCGAGAGCATCCACATCGGCAATAGAAACACGCTCATGATGGCATGGAACCCCTGCGTTGAATCCAAAGGCCAGGCGATGCAATATCCAAGCGCCGTGAGTGCGAACGACAGCCCCGCGAGATAACCGGCGACGGCGAGCATTCGCGGCAGCGAAAGTTCGAATTCGAGCGGTGGCGCAAGATGCAACATGCTCATGAGCGGACCGATGCTCACGAACAATAACGCCTGAATCATGGCGAGCACCGTTCCTCCTGTCAGCTTGCCGATGACCAGCGACGTCCGCGAAATCGGCGACACGAGCACCCCTTGTAAAAATCCTTCACGCCGGTCTTCGATGATCGAGATCGTCGAGAAAATCGCCGTGAACAACACGATGAGAACGGCAATCCCCGGAAAAAAATAGGCTTGATAACTCATGTCGGATACGGCCCAGCTCGGCGGATTGAACGCGCCATGCAAGCCGGCCCCGAACAACACCCAGAAAATGAGGGGTTGTCCCAGCGCACCGACAACACGCGTTCGCTGACGAAAAAACCGCACCAGTTCCCGCATCGTCAACGTCCAGACCGTCAGCCCGAATCGAGGGTGAGTGAGTGAGGGTGAGTTGGTCGTTGTGTTCATGGCTGTTCGTGTAGGGGCTGCCGTTGTCCAAAGGGATGTCGATCATAACGTGCAATCATCCGCATTCAACGCGCACATCTTCGAGTTTCATTTCCCCCCTTTACTCCCCCTCTCGCACTCCCCCTCTCTCTATTGTCCGTCGCGAGTCTTTCAATGCCGTCTAGCCTTCACAGGACGTTCCACGTATTCCCCGCTCTCCCAGAACCGATGACCTGTTCGCTGAATGAAAACATCCTCCAGTGTCGGTTTACCCCAGGTGAAGGAGACGATCTCTTCCGAAAACCGATCGAGCAACTGTTTCACAACCTGGCTGTCGTCGGTGATTTCGAGACGTAATGTCTCATCGACTTTCTGTGGCGTCACGCCGAGCGATTCTACGAGTTTTGGAGCGAGTTCGTCGGCGTTACGGCAGCGGAGAATCACGCAGTCGCCGCCGATCGACGATTTGAGTTCATCGGGCGTTCCTTCCGCCACAAACTGACCGTGGTCGAGCAATGCCAGACGGTCGCAGCGTTCGGCTTCTTCGAGAATGTGCGTTGTCACCAGCACCGTCACGTGCCTTTCTTCGCGGAGTTTGTACAGCGAATGCCATAAGTCGTGCCGGGCTCCGGGATCGAGTCCTGTGCTCGGCTCGTCGAGCAACAAGAGTTGGGGTTCGTGCAGCAACCCTTTGGCAATTTCGACGCGGCGCTGTAATCCGCCGGAGAGCGAGATGACGCGATCGGACAGACGATCGGCGAGTCCGAATTCCTGCGTGAGTTTGTCGATGCGCCGGCGGAGTTCTCCGCCGCTGATGCCGTACAGATGGCCGTGATGTTTGAGATTTTCGCGGACAGTCAGCCGGGGATCGAGCGCCGGGGATTGAAACGTCACTCCAATGCGTCGGCGGATGTCGTGGGCCTGCGACTGCAAATCGAAGCCGAGAACATCAACCGTTCCCTGTTGCAGAGGGAGAATCGTGGCGAGCAGGCGGAACAGTGTCGTCTTCCCGCCGCCGTTGGGACCGAGCAGGCCGAAAATTTCTCCGGCGGCAACCGACAGGTTAATGTTATCCAGGGCAACGCGATTGCCGTATCGATGAATCAGGCCGGAAATGTTCGTCGCCGCGTCTGGCATCAGTGATGAGTTTCCGCAGCCTCATGCTCTGACGAATGCGAGTCGCCGTGTTTGTCCGCATCCTCTGCGGAGGGACTGGAGTGGGAGGTTTCGGTTTCGCCGGCTTCGACCTGAGGGACGTCGATCATGTAATAATGAACGCCGACATCGGGAAGCAACGCCAGCGGCAGCCCAATGGCAAGAATGGTTGTCGGGGCGAGAAGCACGTACTTCCAGCGCCCTTCAAATTTCAGATGCATGAAAAAAGCCATCACGCAGAGAGCCTTTGCCGAGGCGACGGCGAGAACGATCACCGCGAGCACGGCCTTATTGGGAATATGAACGAGATCGGTCAACACCGAAATGCCGGTGAACACGCACAGAGCGATGAAGACCGCCAGATAATTGACATGACTATTGTGATTGTCGGACATGAACGAATACCTTTGTTTTCGCGGACGAATTCGCGTAAACCGGAAAAACTCTCAGATGATGTAAATCAACGGGAAGAGGAAAATCCAGACGAGGTCGACAAAGTGCCAATACAAGCCGCTGTTTTCGACCCAGTCGGTCCATGCAGAGTTCAGTCGACTTCCCTGCTTCAACACGAACACGAACAGCGTCAACCCGACAATGACGTGGATGGCGTGGAAACCGGTGATCAGAAAATAAATGGAAGCGAACAGATTACCATACTTGATCGGGTGCGGCGCATGGATGTGGGCGATCAAACTGCCATACTGCTCGTTGGCCTGCATGGTTTCGAGTTCATGCTCGAAGTCGTGCAACGTCAGTGCCTCGCGTTGAGCCGCATCCTTCAGGAGTGCGAGCTGCGAAGAGAATGCGTTATACGCATTCAATCGCGCCAACCGTTCGGGGGATTCGGGCTGCGCTGCAATTTCGGCCTGTACCGTGGCTTGACGCTCTTCGCGTTCCGGCGGCTTTTCGCGCTCGGCATCGTCGTCGAGACTCGCCGTTAACGCCGTCAGTTCGGCTTGAGAAGTATCGTTTAATAACCGCAGTCCTTTCTGGACGGCCTGGGCATCGGTCTCGGGAATATGATGCGGCAGAATGTCGTGATCCCATTTCCCTTTGTATTCGTAGCTTTTAATTCCCAGAAAAACAAAACCGAGCAGAAACGTTCCCCAGAGAAATTGATTGGCTTTCTGAAATCGTTTGTCAACCATCGCTTCGTGCGCTTTGACCACGAAGAAGCTGGAGGTCAGCAGCACAAATGTGTTAAACCCCCCCGCGATGATGCTGATGTGCGTCACGGCGGTATCGGTCGGCCAGCCGGGCGAACCCAGACGGCAGACAATGTACGTACCGATAAACGCGGTGAAGAACATAATTTCGGTCCCCAGGAACAACCACATTCCCAATTTCGAATTGGGAATGGGAATGCCCATTTTCAGGGGAGTGTGTGATGCGGCTGGAGCGTGCGACATGGCAAATCTCTTTTGGTCTTTTGTCTATTCTTCCCCACCGCGCGGTAACGGGTGAGGGTGTTTTATTCGTTCTTGAGCGATCGATGATTCACAGGGGTCTATTGAAAGGCACCCTCATCCGGCCTGCGGCCACCTTCTCCTTGTGGGAGAATGAAAAACTTATTGCAACAAATGTACGTGATCTCCCAGCAACGCCAGAAACATCACGGGTAAATACAACAGCGAATACCACAATAATCCGCGGGCTGAAGAAACGGTTTCGTTCCAGGCGAAGCGGATGCTGAAAACTATGTAACCAATGCCGCACAGAATCGCCGTCACCAGATAAAATCGCCCGGCGAGAGCGCAATCGGCAGGGAGAAGACTGACCGGCAACAAGACCAAAGCATAAATCGTGGCAATACTGCCGATAAAGATCGGACGATCGGAGTTCGCCGGAAGCATACGCAAATTGGCCCGGCGGTAATCTTCGCGATGCAGCCAGGCGATCGCCAGAAAGTGTGGAAACTGCCACAAAAACAACAACGCGAACAGCGAAAATGCCGCTTGATCCAATCCCCCTCCTCCTGCCGTCCAGCCGAGCACAGGGGGCAAAGCACCGGGGATCGCCCCCATCACGGTGCAAATGGCGGTCTTTCGCTTCAACGGGGTGTAGACCAGCACGTACATCACGACCGTGAAGAGCGCTAATCCCGCTGTCAACGGGTTGACGAACAGCCAGAGTTCCACAATTCCGATGCCGGCGGTCAGCAATCCAAAAGCAAACACCTCGTGTGCCGATAACCGACCGCTGGGTAGCGGACGCGACCGCGTGCGGTGCATGTACACGTCGGTGTGGCGTTCGATCCACTGATTGAGGGCACTGCAACCGATCGCCACCAGGCCGATCCCCGCGAGCGACTTCAACCACAACAGGGTGTTCCACGTTCCTTCACCCGCCAGCGCGAAACCAACGGTGACGGCGACCAACGCCATAAATGTAATTCGCGGTTTGCACAATTCGAGGTAATCGTGCGTACGGCTCCACTGAGAAATCGCACTCTGCGATGGTGCCAGCGTGGGAGGATATCCGGTCGAACTCATCGAAGACCTCCCGTTATCATCCACGGTGTCATCGTTTCGTGTTTATTCGTGGAAGAGTCCCGCAGATCGACCTTCAACTGATCGACAATCGACTGCAAGCGTCGGAATCGTACCGCAAGCACAATCGACGTCATCAGCAGCAGCATTCCCACGACCGTATGAGCCGAACGAAACAGCACCTGAGACTGCGATTCGTGCACGGCGACATAACCGAGCGAGGCGAATCCGAATTTGGTGATCCAGGCCCCGACCCCGAGTAGAACTTGCACAACCACAAAACCAAGCAGGCCCAACGCCGGCCGGCTGAGCCAGCGAATCTTCAATCGACTCACCAGAATGACGGCGGTAACCACAAGAATAACCGCGATAATTCCCATCCCCAGATGTTCGTGCAACGCCCGACCTTGATGCCGTACCAGACCACCGAGCATAAACTGCACGAGAAGCACCAGCGGCAGCGACATCACGAATGGTGTCAGACGTACGAGACGTTCGTTATGAAAGGACTTCCCGCTGATGTGCCCTGAAGCATTGAACCAGCCTTTGCTGGTAACAAGCGTAAGCACCGCCATTGTCGAAAAGATACAGGCGGCGAAGGTGCCGTGAATCATCGCCCAGAACTTGTCGGCGGCGAGAACGCGGATACCGCCGAGCACTCCTTGAGTGATCACACCGAGCAGCACAACCGTGGCGAGCACTTTGACCCACCGCCGCGATTCGAGCGTGAAGACGAGTGCCGTCAACGCGAGAGTGAAGAGACCGACAAGCATTCCGGCGAGGCGGTGTCCATGTTCGATGAATTCGTCGCCGACCGATTGCAGCCAGGGATACGTCAGCATGTTATGTCCATGCGAAGTCGGCCAATCGGGGAACGCCATTCCCGCTCCCAGAGTCGTGACGAGCGCACCGACGGCGATCGGCAGCAATGCCGCCATCGTCGTCATCCACGCCAGTCGAAAAACCCAGGGTCGGTACATGGTGTTGTTCTTGTTCTGTCGCATTCGAATGCGACTGTTTGACTTTACGTTTTCCCCCCGAAGGGAGGTGGAAAATGACTAATGACTAAATCCTAATGACGAACGACATTTGTCAGGGATGAGTCATTAGGCATTCGTCATTTTCTAATGTTGCCCGTCGCCCGGTTTCTCGCCAGGCTTTCTGGGAATGTATTCGGACTGCGGCAGGTAATCTTTATCGACGGCCAAGGGAGACGAGTACTCGTACGGGCCGCGATAGCAAACGGGAGGAATATCGAAATTCCCGTGTCCCGGTGGAGAAGGTGCCGTCCATTCGAGGGTGTTGGCATTCCACGGATTGCGTCCGCATTTTTCACCGCAGAAAATGCTGTACACGAAATTGAACAGCAGAATGAACTGTGCAAACCCCATCACCATCGCCGAGATCGTCATAAACTGATTCATCGGCAGCAGGTGTTCGAGATACGGGTGCAGATAGGGGTCGGCGTAACGCCTGGGCATACCGGCGATTCCGAGCATGTGCATCGGGAAAAAGGTGCAGTTCATTCCGATAAACGTCAGAACGAAGTGAATCTGCCCGAGGGTGTCGTTCATCATCCGTCCGAACATTTTCGGAAACCAGAACTGAATCGCCCCGAACACCCCGAAGAGCGTCGCACCGAACAACACATAATGAAAGTGGGCGACGATGAAGTACGTATCGTGGAAATATATATCGACCGGGACGGCAGCCATGAAGATGCCCGAAAGCCCCCCCACGACGAACAGCGACACGAACGCCACGCAGTTCAGAAAGACCGCGTTAAACTGCGGCTTGCCTCCCCAGATCGTACCGATCCAGTTGAACGTCTTGATCGCCGAAGGAAGCGCGATCATCATCGTCGAGATCATGAACGTCATGCCGAGAGCGGGGTTCATACCGCTGGTAAACATGTGGTGTCCCCAGACGATAAACCCGAGCCCGGCGATCGCCGCGAGTGAATAGACCATCGGCTTATAACCGAAAACCGGTTTACGGCACATCACCGACAGCATGTCGGAGACCATCCCCATCGCCGGAAGCAACATGATGTACACGGCGGGGTGCGAATAAAACCAGAAGAGATGCTGCCAGAGGAGAGGCTGTCCGCCACCGGTCGTCGGATCAGCGTTATTCACAATAACGCCCGACGGTATGAAGAAACAGGTACCGAGCACGCGGTCTGCAACGAGCATAAAGCCCGCTGCCGTCAGCACCGGCAAGGCAAACGCCTGCAAAATCGCCGTAATAAACATCGCCCAGATCGTCAGCGGCATGCGGAACAGCGTCAACCCGGGAGCCCGCATGTTGATGATCGTGGTCATGTAGTTGATCGAACCCATCATCGACGAAAACCCGACGAACGTGACGGCGAGCAGCCACCACGTCTGGGCCATCTGCGAACCGGGGGCCGATTCGGCAATAGCCGAGAGCACAGGGTACGACGTCCAACCTTGTGCCGAGCCGGCGTTCATACCGCCGATGACACCGGTAATCGATTCGGGACCGAGACCCAGAGCAAATGCGAAGCAGAGAATCGCGGGCCACATGAACCAGTAGCTCAGCATGTTCAGCACCGGAAACGCCATGTCGTCGGCACCGATCATCAACGGAATCAGAAAGTTGCCGAACGCCCCGGCGAGAATCGGAATAATCACCAGGAAGATCATCACGGTGGCATGCATCGTGAAGAGCATCGTGTAGAATTCGGGCGAAATCTGACCCCCTTCGCCGGAAAAGAGCCATTCGCCGACGATCGGCATGGTGCTCCAGCGAAACGCCAACTGCCAGCGGACGCCCAAAGCGAGCGCACCGCCAACCATCAGCATCAGCAAGGTTGTGATCAGAAACTGGATGCCGATCATTTTGTGGTCGGTCGAGAAGACGTATTTTTTAATAAAGCTCAATTCGTGGTGATGCTCGGCATGATGAGCATCCCCCACAACGGAATCGAGATGGGTGGGATGTGTGGTACTCACTCGGACACCTCTTCCTCGCCAGCGGCGGATGAGTCGGCTAACTCGGGAACGCCGTCGTCAAATTGTTCCAGCTCCAGCTCGTGGAGATAGTTTTTAAAATCTTCGTCCGATTCGGCGACAACGCGGGCTTTCATCTTGTAATGGCCCCAGCCGCACAACTCGGCACAAACCCATTCGTATGCTTTGCTGCGAGAAGCTTCGAACCAGACAGGAATCACCATGCCGGGGACGGCATCCTGTTTGACTCTTAAATCGGGAATGAAGAACGAATGCTGCACGTCGCCCGAACGGAGGTGAATGAGCACCGGTTTGTTCGAGGGAACATGCAGGTCGTTGACCGTATAAAGGTCGCCCGGTTCGGGCTGTTTCAACCAGCGTTCGATATCGGACTTCCCTTTGAAGACACGTCCGGGTGCCGGGTAGCGAATCCGCCATTCGAACTGCCGCGCCGTGACTTCGGCGATCGGCGAATTGACGGCGTCTTGCGGGAAGTGGCTTTGAATGCGGAACTGTTCCCACACCGGAATCTGATAGAGGGCGATAAACAGCAGAATGAACGCGGGGACGATCGTCCAGATCACTTCCAGGCTGTGGCTGCCGTGTGAAAATTCGGCGCGGTCGTCGGTATTGGTCGCTCCGCGCCAGAGGACATAACCCATCGCAACCTGCGTCCCGATAAACGTGATTGTGGTGATATAGAGGATCAGAAAGAACAGGTCGTCGATCTGCTCTCCGAGCGGGCTTTCAGCGGCTGTCGGAAACCACCATCCCATCGCAGGTGAAATCGCCACGGCGACGACCGCAACGATCGACCAGAAGATGAAAAATATACTCCAAAACTTTCCCACGGCGTCCACCCTCACTAAGGGGTCATCAAACAGATTCGTACTTTCTTTCGCATCGCACCGGCCACTTGTCCGACTATTCCGTCGCAGCAGTCGTCTGTTCCAACGGAGGAATCGACAACGGCTCGTGAATTGCGCGATCGGTCTCATACGGAATCGATAACACGTAATTGACGATGTCCCAGATGTCTTCGTCTTTCAGATCTTTGGGACCGGTCTTCCCACCAAAGGCGGGCATCTGCGTTCCTTTAATGCCGGCATATATCCGACAGAAGATGTCGATCGGACGTCGACCGCCGCGATAAATGCCTCGGGTCAGATCGCGCGGCTTGATGGGGTTACCCCAGTCGTCGTGCAATCCGCGAACGGCATATTTTTGAATGGGTTGAGATCCGGGGATGTCCCAGAATTCTTCGGTCGACGACCCGTCGCCGCGGCCGGTCGGTCCGTGGCACGAGACACATTTTGTGTCCCCCGACAGGTACAGTTTTTTGCCCCGTTCCTGAGATTCGAGCGAGTCGGGAACTCGGGGAACGTTAGGAAGAATCAACGACGGTTCTTCGTCGGCCCGCAACCAGTCGGCGGCCAACCCCGAGGCCAGGTCGTCTACGGTTTCACTAAAATCTTCGTCGAAGAGTGTTTGCAGTTCCTCTTCGATCTCATCGTTTGTCTCTCCCCCTTTAACCCGCTCGCGTACGTCTGCTGTCGAATAATCGCCATGCAGTTCGTTCACGATTCTTGCTTCCATCTCGCCGCGAATCGCCAGCCAGCGGACATACTCGACAATCGCAGACAGTTCATCGTCTTTGAGCAGCATGAACGACGGCATATAAGTGCCGGGAATACCGAGTTTGACGGTACGTTTCAGGTCGCTGGTCGCGATTTTTTCGAGCGGCTTCGTCGTGGTGAATTTGAATTTGCCCAGGCGATAATCGCGCGGTTTGGGATTGAGATACTTGGCGGTCGGACCGTTGCCGTCGCCGCTCGTGCCGTGACAATGAACGCAATGTTCCATATAGAGCATGCGTCCCGCCTGCAGCTTCCCGCCGACCACCGTCAATTCATCGCCGACGGCGGGAGCCGGATTCATGAAGGCATCGATATGAATCCGACCGCTCTCCGGGGCGTAATGATTCACTTTGACGTTCGTTCCGGCGTAGTCGCCGCTGGTCATCATCAGCCCGGCGCCACGTCGGATGCGCAACGATTCGGCATCTGCGTCGGTCCAGTCGACAGCGAACTTGTACGATCCCTGATCGGTCGCCTCGACGTCTTTGATTGTCCCCTTGTGCATGCCGTAGTCGACGGGGAACCGAAGCCAGGCGACCAGATCCTGCGGCGTGCCGAAGTCTTCGGTGAGCTGATCCTGGACACGCTTGCGTGCCGGGGAAATCAGCTCTTCGGTTCGTTCGCTCAAGACGAACTTCGAACCGATCGGTTTGGAATCGCAACCGACGAAGCCGCACAACGCGACGATCGTGCCGAACGCGGAGAAAATATGTGTCGCCACGCCAGCAGACGATTTAGACAGAAATTGGGATAGATATCGCGGGTTCACGGAGGAAACCTCCCCCTTCACTACAAGAATGCTTCTGTGTCTCAACAGATAAAAATTATCTGGTTCCATTCATCGGGAAATATTCACAATTTTCGGATGCTCGCCTTCGAACGATGCCAACTTGGCTGCACCGACGCTGATCTTCACTTCGGTTGGCGCTCCGCCGGAAATCGTCACCTTGTAGGCCCGTTCGACGTATCCGATCTTCTCGTGCCAGACTTTAAATTCGTGCGTCCCCGACGGAAGATCAGGAATTTCAAAATTCCCATCGGCATCGGTGACGGCGGCAAACGGATGTTCCAGTGGTAAGTGATACGCGGTCATCCATGTATGAATGTCGCATTTCACCTGGACGGGAATCTTTTCAGGTTGGCCGTACGTTAAATCCAATCCGACGCGGTCGCCCGACGAGATCAACTGGTTAAACGCCTGACTGCGAAGCGGATACGTGTGCGTATTATGTGCAATGGGATCGTCGTTTAACACCTTGACTGTTTGTTTGACGCGAACGAACATCGCATGCGGCAGAAACACACACCCCTTCTGGTCAAAGATAGCCGGATCGGCCGGCACTTCGGGAATCGCCGCTCCCGAGGGGGGCTTTTCGAGGTAGATGAAAACATTGGCCAACCCGCCACCGGCACCACTGACGATGGTTTCATTCGGAATATCTTGTGCACCGCAAACGGCGGGATCTTTTTCGACATTGCCGGCGGTCAGCAGGGGAGGCAACGCAGAAAACGGACCGTCGATGACCACCTGCCCTGTGAGCGATCCGATTCCACCTTCTCCTGACGATGCGGGTGCGCCGCTCTCGCCGTCGGCCTCATCGTCTCCAGCTCCGCCGGTTGAAGCAACTTCGCTTCCCCCTGTGCTGGGTTTGATCGTCACCGTAGGTACGATGTCCGCTCCGCTGTCGGGCTTCTGGCAACCGCTTGATAATCCTGCGGCGATCGCCAGCAGCAGGCCGAGCGATCCCGTGAGTTTTTGTGATAAAGTCATGACGTATTATTCTCCTGCCTGTTCCGGTTGGACTTGTTCGGCTTGTGCTCGTTCGTTCTCGGTTGCGGTGTCGGCCTCGTTCGCCGAAGCTTCTTCACCGGCTGCGGCGTCTTCAGCGGGAGGAGCCACCCCGCCCGGAGGTTCGTACGCCAGCTTTCCTTCGCGTTCGAGCAATTGATTGTAATTCATCAGTGCGTCGCGGAGGCCGATCGTCTGAATTTGTCCGTTCCCTTCCAGCAATTCGGGGAAGGTCTGTTTCGATCGCGCCAGCGGAGCCGGCATCGACGTGTAGGGGGTAATCCACTTGGGATTGTACAACCACAACAACAACCAGTCGGGACGAAGGCGATCGGTCGCCAGATCGAGATTCGGCCCGCGAATGTCGGTTTTAGGATCGCTGATTTTGACTTCCCGTCCCCCGACCGAGTGACACTTGATGCAGAGCGGAGCGTTCAGCAGTTTCCAGGTTTGCGTCAGGTACTCTCCCTCGGGATGACCCGACAGTTCGAGCTGATCTTCTTTGCGTGCCAGGTACGGCGGTTCGCGTTGTGGGATTTCCTGATAGGGGAATGCCGCTCCATCGACGGCGGCGAAATAATTCGCCAACGACTGGGCCTCGGTGGCACTCATGTTGAACTGCGGCATCCGCAAAACAGTGGTATGACGCAAGCGTCCGGGATCTTTCAGGAAGTTATACAACCAGGGCGTCTGAACTTTGATTCCTTCCTGATACAACGGCGGAGGAGAGGCCTGCCAGGCGAGTGATCGATTCCCCTGAGTTGTCGACTCCATCAGATGTTCGACCAGCCATTCGGCGAACTGCCCACCCCGTGCGGGTTTGGATCCTTCCTGATCCAAATCGGCAGCCGGAACAAGCATACGTGAACTCGGGAATAAAATCTTATCCCCAGCCTGCAGCGTTTCCCACAGGTCGAAGCCGTATTCCTGATCTTCAATATCTTCTTCGGGATCGGGATGGGTAGCGATCAGCCCGCGGAACGTCACCACCGCTTTGCCATCTTCGGTCATTTCACCCGTCAGTCCCTGACGCGGCGGCTTGAGCTCCAGCAACAGGTCGCGCCCCGAAGGATATTCATCTGCCGTCAGTTCCGACGCCAGCAACCCGTCGGGCTCGGCGTTGTAGCGAAACTCCGGAAGATCGAGCATATGGCAACCGGTGCAATTGAACTTCTCGATCAACCGTTCCCCTTCGATTCGTGCGGCATCGCGGACGTTCGGCTGATAGAGATAGTCGGCGGAGGGTGGTTCGGCCACAAGCCCCAGCACGAAGGTGGCGATCGCTTCGATCTGTGCTTCGTCAAACGGGAACTTCGGCATACGCAGACGTTCGTCGTAGCCTTTGGTTTCGATTTTCTTGTAGTCGTAACTTCGCGGATCGCGAAGCTTCTGCCACAGAAACCCCGGTCGGCCGTGGTGCAACAGATTATCGAAGAAGAATGCCGTACGCAGATCGTCTTCGTCCTGTGCGGTTAACGTCTCGCCATTGTTGGCTTTTTTCAAGACGCGGCTGACAAGTTCAGTCGTGCTCGAACCGTCGGGCTGGCCGTGGTGATGCAAAAATTCTTCGATATGTTCGGGGGCCAGCCGACTGGTATCTTTGCGTCCCCAATCCTGCAATGCGGTACCGATGGGACGCGCCTGCTCGAAACCGGGGATGTCGTGACAACCGTAGCAGCCGTAACGCGAAATCGTTTTGCGACCGATGTAGTTCAGTTTCATCTGTCGCCATTGTTCGTCGTCCAGCGGTGCATCGGGGTCGGCGACCGTCAGTTCGATCTCATCCCCCTTGACCAGATCGCGACGGACGGGATATTTGTGGGTCGAGAGCACGGCGGCGGTTTCGTCGGTCGAAATCACACGCATCAGATTCATCCGCACGACTTCGTCAAGCATGAGGTCGCTGATTTCCGGCGTAGCGAATGTTTGGGGCTTCCCTTGTGCGAGCAGAAACGCGGCGATGTCGGCACCCGGGTCGATCGTTTCATCCCCTTGTTTTTCGGGATGGAGATAGAGATTCGGCATTCGCGTGCGCGGAAAATGATGGCTCGGATTTCTGACCCATGTATACAGCCACGCAAAACCGTCGGCTCCCGGCTTGATCTTCTCGTGAACCCGGCTTAAATCGGGACCGAAATCGGCCTTCACCGTCGGAAACTTCGCATGACTGTGACAAGCCAGACAGCCACGCTGCGAGAAGAGAACTTCGCCCCGCTCGGCGTTCGGCTCGTACCCTTCGTCAGGATGCATCAGGTCGAGGTCGAGCGAGTGATCCATCAGGTACGTTGCAATCGCCGTAAGTTCGACCGGTTGATACCGTTTCGCCAGGTCATCTTCCTGATTCGTGAGATCGAAGAACTGAGGCATGCGGGTGGTGGGACGGAAGCGCTTCGGCAGTTCGGTCCAGTGATACACGAAATCGGGAGTCGTCTTCTGGCCAATGTGCATCAGCGACGGACCGACTTTTCGCATCTTGCCGGGATTCTCGTCATCTTTGAACTGATCGGCCAACGCCAACGAACTTGCCGATAGCTTCGCCGTCGGTTCCTCATCGGTTTCGTCAGATTCGTCGGCATCGGCGGCAGACTGAATCGTCTTCTCGGCGATCAACAAGCCTCGCAGTTTGTTGCGGGTGACGGTATCGCTCGGGTGACGTTCGACTTCGGCCGCCAGACGATGCAGTTCGGCCAACTCTTCGGCAGGTTCTTCAAGTGCCGGGTCTTCGAGCAACTGGCGTGCGAGCTGCGAGTAAGCGGTATAGTTTGGTTCGAGCCGGAGATCGGGACCGATCGGGCTGCCGCCGTCGGTACCATGAATTTCGTGGCATCCGAAGCAGCCGAACGTCTTAACGAGATCCCATCCTTCATACAGTTTGGGAGCGGTCGCCCCATATTGAGGATTGATGCCCAGTTCGACGACCGTGTGATGGCATTTCAGACACATTGCCTGATCGAGCCGCTTGGGCATCATCGGGTATTCCCAGAAATGATTGTGGAAATAACCGTATTTTTCGTGCCATTCGTGTTCGATGTGCGGGTCGTTCGGCGAGTGCTGCACGTTGTGGAAACTGGTGCCCGAACCTTGTCCTTCATGGCAGACCGTGCAGCCGAACTTCGGCAACGGATGCGGGCTGGAGGAGGACAGATACACGTCGAGATTGGGATGCGATGAATAGGGTTGCGGGAACTTGTTCGCCTTCACCCAGTCGTGCGGATCGTCGCTTTCGGGATCGCCGAACGGAAACGTCGGAACGTTCCCCGGCTCGGTGCGGTCGATACCGACGTGACAGGTGCGGCAGCGATCGAAGCGGGCCGTCTTCGTCATGCCCAACGTTTGATAGAGTCCGGGGATCCAATCCTGCATCGGCTTGAGATGGCCGTTAAAGCCTTCGATGATGGGAATCTCCATCAACCGGCGTTTGAACCATTGCAACCCTTCGTCGGGTTCGATTTTTGTGATGGCCGACTGTAATTGATCGGCATCCGATTGAAGCCGCTTCAATTCGGTTTCGGCGGCGTCGTGTGCTGCGGTCAACACCTTGCGCTGCTTCATCAGCTCGCTCAGACCTTTTTGAGCCTCTTGCCATTCGCGCTCGAGCAAACTGACTTCTTCAGCGGTCGCGTTGAACACCGCCAGCTGATTTTCCTGCTGCTGATTCGATGCGTTATCGCGGACGGCGATGTCGAAATCGGCGGCGTCTTTGCCTTTATAGGCGCGTCGATCACGGACGGCACGACCGGCGATGTCGACCGCATACTTTTGTTTCGATATCTCGCTATCGAGAACCGCTAACTCTCCCTTTTTCGCTTCAAGGGCGTCTGCCGCGGCCTGAAGCTGCTCACGGGTTTCATCAACACGTTCCTGAAAGACCGGATCGCTGACGATGGCGCTCCGCTTTTGTTCGAGCTTGAGCGCATCGATCTCGATACTGGTCCGCTGGATGTCGCGCCATTCGTCGGTGTAGTCGGCTTTCATCATCAGCATGGTCGCCGCGAACAGCGCAATCGAGCTGATCGCGAAGACGACGTGCATCGCGCGAAGATTTCGCCAATAGGCATCATTGGCCGGCATGTTTCAGAACGTCCTTCCTACACAACCTGAGCAACCCAGGTCTCATCCCGTCAACAATTTCAAATATTAAAAAACCACTCGGGAATCGCTACGATATATTTCAAGCTGATCGACCACCGCAACACCATCTTCAGCGGCAGCGCCAGCATCATCAGCAACAGATTCGTGAAGACCATATACCGCACGAATCCCATACGGAAAAAGAATTCCTTGAACTTCGGAATGTAAACCATCACCATCGGAGCAACGCCGAGATATAACAACGTCAGCAGAATCCCCAGCCATTCCCGCAACAGAATCACGACCGGGGTCACCAGCGCCGGAACATTCGCCGAAATGAAATTCGGAATATCGGCAGCCGTCGGCAAACCGCGATTGAGGAACTTGATCCAGAAGTATTCCGAGAGGTTGACGTTATTCAGCACTTCGAGCTTGTGAACGTCCCAGAATTCGTAGATCCCGAAGAAGTTCCAGTTCGGTCCCCGGAGAAACGTTCCCAGAATGATCATCGCGACCCACAACGGCAAAAACCCGAACATAAAGACCGAAACCGAAAACGCCCGGTCTTTGAATGTGTAATAACCATTCCCCAGCTTGTTGAAATCGATATAGGGAATCGCCATCAAACCGCCAAGGATTACGCTGGGGAAGACCACACCGGCGAGCCACGGATCGTAATACACCAGCATTTCCTGAAGCCCGAGGAAGTACCACGGCGCCTTCGACGGGTTGGGTGTTTTTGCGGCGGAGGCCGGCTCTTCCAGCGGCGCCTGTAACACTACGCCCCAGACCACAAGGATCACCGTCAAGGCGATCATGCAGATCAGTTCGGTGTAAACCAGATCGGGCCAGACCAGTATTTTTTCGTTCTTTTCCTGCTCGAACAGTGGACGACCTTCGGCCTTCCGTTTGTCGTTCTCGACCGCGCGGGAAAAATAGAGCCAGGTGAAGAACGCCACGATATACAACATCGAAACGATGGGGACGTTATCGGGCTTGCCGACGATCTGACGGAAGTCGTAATCAGTCAAACTGAATGTCGTAAACAACAGCATCATATTGAGAATCGTCCAGGCCACAGTCGGCTTGACCAGCGTCTCGCGAAAATAGATGACGGCGGCCATCAACCCGACCGACAGGGCAAAAAAGATCGTCGGGTCGGCAAAACCGTCGATGAAATTCTTGGCGAACTCGGGCATGACCAGCATGAACGTGTCCGGGGCGGCGTTCGTTATCAAATGAACGAGCGATAGCAGGAAGAGGATGATCGAATAGACGGCCCACGGCGTCGCCGAGGGAATCATCATTCCGCCGAAGAGTTCCGGAGACCGGAATTCGGTATGACCACGGTAGACGCGAATCGTCCAGACCAGGTTCATGAGAAACAAGGCGAGATACGCCCAGCCCAGCCCGTGGATCACCGAGGTCGTCAAATCTGGATGAGGGTTAACCATACCCGTTCACCATTCATTCCGTCGTTTAAATATCGAACGTAACGTCATCTTCGAACAACTGCACCGAGCAAACCCACTGCTACAACGGCTGGCTGATTCCACCATCTTTGCGGACGCGCCAGAAGTGGATCGCGATCAGCAGGGCAACCACGAGCGGAATCGCCACACAGTGCAGAATATAAAACCGGTTGAGCGTCGCTTCACCCACGAATCGGCTGCCGAGCAGCAAAAAGCGGGCATCGCTGGCATTGGTAATCAAGTCGTATCCGCCGATATTCAAAAGCTGGGCACCGGGCCCTTCGTAACCAAGAAACGGCGTCGCACGGGCCATGTTCGAGCCGACGGTGATGGCCCAAATCGCCAACTGATCCCACGGCAGTAAATACCCGGTAAACGATAACAACAGTGTGAGCACAAGCAGCAGCACGCCGATCACCCAGTTAAACTCGCGCGGCGGTTTGTAGCTTCCCGTCAGAAACACGCGATACATGTGCAGCCAGACGGTGATCACCATCGCGTGAGCCCCCCAGCGGTGTATTTCGCGCATGATGCCCAGTGTCGTCACGTCGCGGAGGGCGAGAATATCATTGTAGGCCCATTCGAGTGTCGGCCTGTAATAAAACATCAGCAGCACGCCGGTGAGCGTTTCGACGAGAAACAGAAAGAAGGTGACCCCTCCCATGCACCACGTATACGAGAGCGCGATCCCCTGCTGCTTGATCGAGACCGGATGCAGGTGCAGGAAGAAGTTGGTGAGCATCACCACGACGCGGTTTCGGCGATCGTACGGAGCCGGATGCCGAAACACGCTCTTCCAGAGCTGCGAATCTCTGATGTATTCACCCACTGACATCGCTTTTGACTTCCCTTTAACGGAATTCCGCAAGACGGATTTCGTGTTCGTAAATCGTATTAAGCAATTTCAACGTAGGACGTCGGGTCGGCCCACTGTCCCATTTCTTCCTGGAACTTCACACTCTTGTCGACTTCAAGCATTCCATCGGGAGCGACACGCAGGCCGACCCGTTCGAGCGGACGGGGGGCCGGCCCTTCGAAGTTGATTCCCGTGATATAAAACCCCGAACCATGGCAGGGGCATTTGAATTTCTGCTCGCCGTCGAGCCAGTTGGGAGTACAACCCAGGTGCGTGCAGACCGACGCCAGGGCATAGATGAGGTTGCCGCCGTCGTACTGATCGGTATGTACGATCCAGATGCCTCGCGACGACTTCCATTTATTCGAAACGGTTCCGAGCGGATAATCGCCCGGCGGACCGACCTTGAATCGTGTCGGGGGTTCGACCAGCACGTTGGGAAACATGAACCGCGCCATCGCCAGAGTCGCTGTCGCCGTCGTTGCCGTGAGAAATGTCCATGCGGCGGCGAAAGGAGTTCCGATCAGCGACATCACCACACCCCGGCGGGAAACCGCCTCGGGCGCCTTCTTGGCGGCAACCACCGGTTTTTTGGGGAGCGGCGGCAGTGTCGGTTTCGGTTTGACAGCAGGCTCAGCCGCCGGCCCTCCTGAACCACCCCGCACGGCCTTCATCATTTCTTCAACCGAGGGGAGAGGCTCTCCCGATGCAACAGCAGCCCCGGTCGCTGCGGGCTTGGCCCCCTTGCCTTCCCCTTTCGCAGGAACGGCAGCAGCAGCCTTACCCCGCGCCGCGGCGAGAATGTCGGCAGTCGACTTCGGTGTCGCCTTGGCTGCGGGCTTGTCACCGGCCGGTGCAGCCGCACCAGCCGCTTTTTGTGCGCGGGCCGCCGCGAGGATATCGGCTGTTGACGTCGGTTTCGCACCACCTGCGGCCGGCTTCTTGGGAGCGGCAGCGGGTGCTGCGGAAGCAGCCTCCGGCTGAGTGCCGGCATCCGCAGATTCGGTCGCTGGTGGAGGCGACTCTGCGCCGGCGCTCTCACCAGCAGCCTGTTTGCGTGCCTGAGCCAGAATTTCAGCGGTCGTCAGTTTTTTTGCCATAGCCTATCCATCACAACCGATTGAAAACCTTGAAGTCTCGACACCAGGTTGGGAAGTGTCATTCAACGTTCAACTCTAGCGGATTTCCAACCCTCATATCGCCGATTTCACCAGCGGGTGCGATTACGATTGTTGTGCTGAAATGCGTTTACGATGCTTCAACAAACGGAATCGACTTGAAGTTAAGGATACCTGCGTTTCGAATTCCGGAGATTCGCGCACGACACTTATAAAGACAGTCGCCGCCGCCTGACAGGCATTCTGCTGAATGGCACACATGAGGTGGTCATTCAGGCAATTGGCGAACGGCCATCCTTGTGGGGAAGTGACGTTACAAATTCGCGCACCGACAAGCCATCGAGACCGATGGTGCATCGTTACGCGCGACATTCCTGCCGGATTTCTCAAGAATTCTGGCAGGAACGAACTTCAATCGCAACTGTGAAAGCAAAAACGGGTCCAGATTTCTCAGATCCAAGAATGATTTCGATTTTACAATTCTCAAGCCTAAGAAGTTTGCTGTCGTTTCGATCAAAAGTTCGAGGCGGACGATGAATAACCGACAGAGACCTACCATCGCGTTATCGTGGAAGCACCCACCCTGCCGACCATACTAACTGTCGACTGAAGAGTTTGAACTTCCCAAACGGCCATCGTGAGGGGAAGGTTATTGACGACCCCTGTTATGGCAAAGTACGCCCGACGCTTTCGCCGGTGCGTACACACTCTCTCCCCCCGGACTCCATCGCAGAAATCAAGTCCGGGAGGCCGAAACAACCGTCGGATTTTTTCGCTTACTCGATATATTAATACCGGTAATAATCGGGCTTGAAGGGCCCTTCCTGAGGGATATTCAGGTATTCTGCCTGCTTGGAGGTGAGCTTCGTCAGCTTCACTCCGAGTTTACCAAGATGCAACCGGGCGACTTCTTCGTCGAGCAACTTGGGGAGAACATGCACACCGACTTCGAATGAATTCGAATCATCCCATAAGGCAATCTGGCCTAAGACCTGGTTCGTAAAACTGTTCGACATCACGAACGAGGGGTGCCCCGTCGCACAGCCGAGGTTTACCAAACGTCCTTCTGCCAGCACGATAATCCCCCGGCCATCCGGCAGGATAAACTTGTCGACCTGCGGCTTGATGTTGATCTTCGTTACGTCCTTACGGTTTTTCAGGTACGCAATATCGATCTCGCAATCGAAATGGCCGATGTTACAGACGATGGCGTCGTTCTTCATCAGTTCGAGATGTTCGCCGCGAATGACGTCAACACATCCGGTCGTGGTGACGAAGATATCGGCCTTGGCAGCAATATCTTCAAGCGTGGCAACCTGGAAACCTTCCATCGCCGCCTGCAAGGCGCAGATCGGGTCGATTTCGGTGACGACCACTTGGGCACCGAAAGCATCCAGCGCCTGGGCGCACCCTTTGCCGACATCGCCATAGCCGCAGACCACCGCAACTTTGCCGGCGATCATCACGTCGGTTGCCCGCTTGATGCCATCGATCAGCGATTCGCGGCAACCGTAGAGGTTGTCGAACTTGCTCTTGGTGACCGAATCGTTGACGTTGATCGCCGGGACGCCGAGTTTTCCTTTGGCGTGCAGATGATACAAGCGATGGACGCCGGTCGTCGTTTCTTCGGTGATCCCTTTAATCCCCTTGAGGAGTTCGGGGAACCGCTCGTGGACCATCACCGTCAGATCGCCACCGTCGTCGAGAATCATGTTGAGCGGTTGCCCGTCGGGCCAGAACAAGGTCTGCTCGATGCACCAGTCGAATTCTTCTTCGTTCATCCCTTTCCAGGCGAAGACAGGAACGCCTGTTGCTGCGATCGCGGCGGCGGCGTGATCCTGCGTCGAGAAGATATTGCAACTCGACCAGCGGACTTCGGCCCCGAGAGCGGTCAGCGTTTCGATCAGCACGGCGGTTTGAATCGTCATGTGCAGACAACCGGCGATCCGCGTCCCTTTAAGAGGCTGACTCGGACCATATTTTTTGCGGAGCGCCATCAGACCGGGCATTTCGTTTTCGGCGAGGTCAATCTCTTTGCGGCCCCAGTCGGCAAGATTGATATCGGCAACTTTGTATGGCAACGCTTCGACTTTCGTAGACATGAAACATCCTTTATCTAATTAGGCGACGACAGGTTCTCGGTCTGCAAACATCGCGATGAAAACGGACGCAACGGCACACCGCAGAACGTCCGGCAGAACAGGAACGCGAGCTTTTCCGGAGGATCGAGAATCGTTGTGGTATCGCATACGGTTGCGACCCAAACCGATAGGAGACCCCTGCCAGGAAAACGGAGAAGACGGTTAAATCACCCGTAGAATAGGGAATTCGGTCGACGCTGACAACCGCGCCGCTGGATTTCCTGCGGTTCTCTCACGTCACTTTCATTACTATGGCTGTCCCCGGGAGCCCCTCATCAAGGCTCCGTTCAGGCTATGGACGACGACACTCCCGTGAAGGTGCATCCGTTAATATCGTGGTGGTCAATCGGCCCGTTGGGCCTGAAAACAGGGGGACCACCATTTCACGAAGGCACCCCATGACAAGGCAAACAGGGCGATCGCCTTTTTCACAATATCCCATCCACTCAGGGTGGC
>JAQCEJ010000207.1 GCA_027618475.1 Planctomycetota bacterium
AGGGACAAGATAAACGGCCAAGCACAACCACGTGCTCCTTTTTAATAGTTCCCCAAACGGTAGAATGCGGGACGTATAAATACGTTCCATTTTTTCAGCCACGGAAATCGGGGAAGAAGCAAAAAACAAGGCGTGTGATAAACTCACGGTGTCTCCTACCCGCAGAATGCGGTCCAAGCGGTCCATTCGGTCCAGACCCCTAAAAAACAAGGGGTTCTTACACAGAATCTGGGACCGCTTTTTCTGCGAGCACTCCAAAATCGGTCCACAAATCGGTCCACAGGCCTCTGATAACCGATGATTCCAGCCCATTTGTAACGAACAGATGGCAAATCAGGGCTTTTGTTGGTGCGATTTCTTCCCAGAGCAATCCTCGATCGCATCACATCGCTAGTAGGTGTCACGGCGAGAAAGCAATATGCCGAAGGACACTTGAGAACAATCTTCGAGAACGTGAATGATCTCGATTCATTGTACTTCTTCATCCAGTTTGCCTTCAGGCGACAGGCCGATCAGACATTCTCTCGAACTCTTCCATCACCAGTGATTCGTCCCGCAGTCGGCAGCTTTAGGACTACAGGTTTTTTAGGGCAAGCCGATGAGCAAATTCAGTCTTCGCTTATGATCCGAAACAGTTAAAATAATGAGATGACCGTTTGACATGCATTACTCCGGGGACCTTATGGGCACGACATTGATTGTATCACGAAAGAATGGATACGACCCTGAGAAATTGTCGGATCAAAGACGGATGTTCGTTCATGCCTTGATGTCATCAGCGGTATTTAATCCCACAGAAGCAGCGCGGATTGCAAAGTACAGGCATCCCAAACAGGCCGCAAACAAGTTGCTGCAGGACGAAAGAATTCAATCCATCTTGGGGAAAGCCATGCAAGAACGAGAAGAACGGATGGAAGTGACAGGGGATCGTATCCTGGAAGAGTTAGACATCTGCGCGACTCGCGACATTCTTGATTTATGTGACGAGAATGGTCACATTATCGTCGATGACCTACGCAAGATTCCCGAGCGACTGAGACGGTGCATCGATTCGGTAAAAGTCAAGCAAGCAATTGATCAAGATGGGAATACCTTTCAGCAAATCGAACTCAAACTCGTTCCCAAAATTGCCGCTTTAGAATTGAGCATGAAACATCGTGGCATGCTCGCACCGAAAAAACATGAGGTCAAGCAACAGTTTAACTTTGATTGGGATCGTTTAGCACAACCCTGGCGGCACATTGAGGAAGATGACCCGATTGAACAGGCCATTAACGACCCGGCGAAGTATCTCGCTGAACGACGCAAGCATCTTACTGCCGGTGCTGACGGAGAACACGTGGACCCAACTGGTAGTGGCGGTGATCCGTGCGCTGAGCGAGAAACGGGGGTTTTGAGCAACGATAACCGACCAAACAACGGATAATTAAAAGAGGTTGACCTGCCCAAAAGTTGTACCAGCAGTCAGCCGCAGCGGTTATTATCACTGGCACGACGCGAGCCGAGTCCGCAAGCCCGGCAACGCGAACGTCGCGATCACGTACCGTACACGCAGTGGATCCGCCAGGGGCTTATCGAGGCGACTCCCGGCAAGGTGATCGATTAAGAAGTCATCCGTCGCCGGATCAACGCGTTGAGCGAGATGTACCACATTCAGGAGATCGCCCTCGATCACTGGAACGCCACGCAGCTGGCGGGACAGCTCTCCAGCGATGGCCTGGAAATGGTCGCCTTCGGTCAGGGTTACGCCAGCATGAACGCGCCGACGAAAAAACTCGACGGTCTTATTGATTGGTCGGGTTGCTGATGGTTGTCATTAAGGTGATGACAGACCAACGGGTGTACTTTTCACTTCACCAACGATGGATCGGCGTTTGGTCTGTTCGACGGCGTGAGGTACAAAGCGATCGCCAGAAACTATCGACCTGAACATCTCGCGATTCTGCCGGACCATCAGGGGGCGTGATGGTTACGGCGTGCATGCGAGATGAAAATGGGTGTCACTGACACCTGTAAGGGGTGTCAAAGGGGTGTTTTGAGCGGTTTTCGATGACTCGTCATAAATGCGAATAACCCTACAAATATAGGATTATATTGCGTTTTTTGAGGGTCTCAAAGTTTGCATCCGAAGACCGATGCTCTATCCATTGAGCTACGAGTGCGTAAACGGGGAGACGTATTCGTCGTGCCTGGGAGGTTAGTTTAACGAAATGTTTTGCGACGACAAGTCTGGTCGATTGTCGCGAACGATCGATCCGGTGAAAACCGAATGCAGACGCTCTTCGCACGTCATTTCTGCTCGGATTCTTCGGCTTCCTTCTCATCTTCTGCGCGAAACAGGTTCTGATTGACGGCCTTCACTTCCTGTCCGATTCCGGCGACGGGCACTTTTGTCTTGAAGGTCAACGTCGTCGGCGAGAGACAACTCTTGTCGTTACAGGCCTGATAACGAACGTGAATCTCGATTTCATCGACCTGCCCGGCGGCGGTAATCGGGATGCCGATCACGCCGCGAATCGCAATTCGTCCGTCGTACGTGTGTACGGGTTCGTCGATTCCGGCGAGTGTCATCGGATGGGACTTCGGATATTTAATGCTGGTAAGTTCGCACTTATGCTTCGATTTCAACGTCACCGTCGTCGGGATAAAGTTATCGGGCATCGCCGGGTTTGCGTTGATGTGCCAACCCTCTTTCACCGTCACGTAGATCAGAATTTCACATTCACCGCCGGGAGGCAACCGGTCGACCGACAAGAACGGCCGTACCGAAATCATTTCGGGCTTTTTTTTCTTCGGTGCGGTCTCCTCAGCGAGCGTTTCGGTCGATCGTTCGTCGAGGTTCTGCTGGGTTGCCGGTACTGCGGGAGCCGTATTTTTGGCATCATACGCATCGATCGTTCGAGGGATGAGCCCCGCCGTCAACGCAACCATCGCGAGCAACAGCATACCGGGGGACAATCGTGCCGGTAACGGACGGGTGAACAATTCACGCATCTGAAATTCGATTCCTGTTCTGTTACCGGCGTTTCCCCGAGCCTTGGCTCGAATTTGGGAAGCGTCGGGACTGTTTCCTTGGACGGTCAGTCGATACGATATCCGAAACGAGACACGAACCCATGCGACGATAAACGGCCACCAATCTTTGACACAGTACCCGTTCAATCAAGTCGGGGAGTTCGCCTCGCGTCCCATTTTCCTCCGATGAAAGATTTCTCACGTGACACCACCAGTTTTACAGGCTTTGGTCCTGGCTGACCAGATCTATGTTGACCGAGAAACCGGAAAAAAGGTGATCGCGGGGACTTTCAACGCGTTAATCTCCGCTAAATTCCCCAGTCAGTTTGAACGGAAGACCTGGGCGTACATCTGTCTGACCGAAGTTTCCGGTAAAACCGACATCGTTCTCAGGTACGTCGACCTCGACGACAACTCCGTGCTGCTCGAATCTCCCTCAATGGAGGTCAACGCCGCCAGTCCGCTGCACAGCGTCGAAGTCATCACCGAAATCCCCCCGTTCCCGATGCCCAAACCGGGCACCTACGCCTTCGAAGTCTACACAGGCGACGACCTGCTCGGTTCGTTAAGGGTCACCGTCAATGCGTTGACCGAGAAGCAGTGAGTCGGGGAGGTCGGGGTAGACATCAAGCGTTCGAAGGGTGTATGGGGCGCGAGTGAACCGTTGCAAACCAGGCAGCAAACGATCGTGGTCGCACCATAAGTGTCCCACGACACTCATGGACCTCAGCCCATCCCCTCGGGGAGATCCGTTAAGTGGTGATGGTCTACCGGCCCGAAGGGCCAGCCATTCCTATAGCCAGGTCCGCAAGGGCC
>JAQCEJ010000208.1 GCA_027618475.1 Planctomycetota bacterium
CCACACACAACACCACAGCGCAAGTCGCCTCAGACTACCAAGTTAACCCAGAGTGCGCGCTGGCCCTGGACGGAGACGAAGTTCTTTCAAAAAATCGACCGACTGTGAAGGAGGCGCTGACATGAAAGGCTCCGCCGGAAATGCGTATCGACTCGCCACTGAGAATTGTGCGATCATCCGAATTCATCGGCACCGACGGTCGATGGTGTCAAATACGAAGTTCGAATTCTGTACGCCCGCGAAAAATGCCGATTGTCCCCTGTTTCAAAGGGAACAATCGGCAGAGATAGAACCGGTACGATCCGAACATTATGCCAACACCGGAAATTCGAATCCGCTACGAGGCTCGCGGTTCAGCAAAGCCTTCGCCTCGTCATTTTCAAGAATGGTCTCGTTCTCTCCATCGTATTTAATGGTCGACCGCGTTCGAATGGCGATATTCGCCAAATGGCACAGGGCTGCGCTGCGATGACCGATTTCGATATCGGCATTTGGCAGCGACCGCGTCTCGATGCATTCGAGGAAGTTCAAGATGTGAGCCCTGTCGCGCTCGGCGGATTCGCGCTTTTCGATCTCTTTGTTGTCCTTATTATAGAGCGACCAGCCGCCGGAACGGCAGAAGAGCGTCCCTTCCGTACCGAAGAATATCACGCCGAAACCTTCTCCTTCCTGAGTTCGCTTCGACCATGTGTAATGTTCCCAATGAATCGAACCGCCGGGAAAATCGAAGACCGCCATCTGCGTATCAGGCGTCTGTTGATCGTCGTCGAACACATATTTGTCGCCGCCGCTGACGATCGTTTCAGGATATTCCATACCCATCCCCCAGCGGGCGATATCGAGACCGTGAATCCCATTGTTGGCACATTCACCACCGCCGTAATCCCATCGCCAATGCCAGTTGTAAGGGACGAGATTCGCTTTATAGCCGTTGTTCGGCGCAGGACCGCACCATAAGTTGAAGTCGAGCGATTCCGGAGGATCGACGACCTCTTCGACACCGATATTCGGGCGACCGCCGTTAATCCATGTTTTCGCCAACCGGACATCGCCGATACGTCCCTGTTTGAGCAGATCGATCGCTTCCTGAAAATCGGTGCCGCTGCGCCGTTGCGTTCCCGACTGCACGACACGTTTGTACTTGCGTGCTGTTTCGACCATTTTCCGTCCCTCGGCGATGTTATGGGACACCGGCTTTTCAACGTACACGTCTTTTCCCGCCTGACACGCAAGTATTGTCGCGAGGGCATGCCAATGATTCGGAGCGGCACAGATCAACACATCAACTTCGGGATCGTCGAGCGCGATACGAAAGTCCTGAACCATCTTTGGTTCTTTACGATCCTTATCGACGATCAGTTTCGCCACCTCGGGCATGTATTGCGAATCAACATCGCACAGATAGGCAAAATCGACCCAGTCGAAATGAGAATAACTCTCGATCAACTGCCGGCCCCGATTGCGGACTCCCATCAGGGCAACCCGTACGCGTTTTCGTGCCTTTGTGGCCTCGGCCTCTGTCGATCCCGCCACAAACGTCGCCGCCGCGAGTGCCGCAGTTGAGTTTATAAAATCACGCCGGTTGAGACCCGTCATCGTCGATTCTCCTGTTTGAAGAAATGCTGCTACTCTGTCATCGTCAACGTTAAATCATACCAGATACGTCGACAGCCACGCTTCCATTTTTGCAAATATCTCCGGCGGAAGAACGTGACCCATGCGATGATTGTACATTCCCATTCGCACTGGTTTACCGTACAGATTCCACACCGGCAGCGCCGCCTGCAGGTAAGGCCAGGTGCGGTCGCCATCAGCCGCATGCCCGATTTCACCGGCAAGGATCAAGAACGGCCGCGGCGCGATTAATGCGATCAGTTCGTGATGATCGAGCGGAAAATCGGCCTCTTCGATCTGCTTACCGAGATACCACGGAGCATTCCAATTGGTAGAAGTAAATCCCGTTCCCCCATCACTGGCAACTCCTGCCTTGACGCGATCATCGAACGCCATCAGATAAAACGTTTCCTTCGCCCCAAGCGAATGTCCCATCGCACCGATGCGATCGGTGTCGACGTCGTCGAGACTACATAGTACATCGACGCCGCGCTGCGAATCGTACAACATCTTCATCATGCCAAGTGCCTGGGGATGCCGCTCGGCATGACGAGCGACCGCTTCCTGATAATTGTCGACGTTATGCCATAAATAATTTTTCGGACAGAAAACGACATAGCCGCGTTTTGCCATCTTCAAGCCGATATGCATATCTTCGGGGCCCGAGACGCCTGCGATTTCATCGATCGAGGCGTTCGTCGTCTGATGCAATCCAACGATCGCCGGCCATTTCTTCTCGGGAACCGTCCCGACAGGTCTTAAGAGATATCCAGGTGCCCTGATTCCCTCTTCGACATCGTACTCCACCAGTTGGCGCATCACGTCGCCAACACGCTCTTCACCGACGACTTCCAGTTGTAGCTCTCGCTTTCGTTCCGGCATCGGACCGAGGAATTCGAGCCAGCGACGGCGAACGACGGTGCGCTGCTTTTCCCATTCTTCCACAGTTGTAATCGCCTTTCCCTCCGCCGTCGTAAGCAACGACGTAAACTGCTCGAGAGGCTTATCGGCGAGACGAGGTTGTATGTCTTTTAACCACGAAACGTCGTCGGCCCACAACGCACTGCTACGCATTCCCACGCATAATCCACCGGCGAATCCGGCTAACAGTTGCAGGCATCGCCGACGATCGACAGCATAATTCGATTTAATGGACATCGTTCATGGCTCCTCAATCTATGGTAATGTACAACGGACCCTTCTCCGAAAACACCAGACGCCTCGGTGCAGAACTCCACAGTCTTGTCATTGATTTCAGGTTCGAGATATCACCGATGGACCTTGGAAGTTCTGTGGGTTATCATAGGCACGGCAGTCTTACGGTATCACATCCAGGATATCGTCGAAATCCACAGACCAGTTTTTCGTCGGCCTGATGTTCAAGCCGACTCGAAAACGAAAGACGGGCGATTCAACCGACGATCATGATGAATTCATTGAAGGGACATTTCCTGGTTGCTGCCAAGCATATGCGGGATGCGAATTTTTATCGCACCGTTGTGCTGATGATCGAGCACGGCACGAACGGCGCGATGGGTCTGGTCATTAATCGTCCCTCGTCGATTTCTGTTTCCCAGGCTCTGTCGGGACACATCGACCTCCCCGAAACGGGCGAACTGGTATACGTCGGAGGACCGGTCGAACCTGGTGCACTGTTCATTCTGCACAATCAGGCCGACCTCGATGACAGCCAATCGATGGTGCTCCCGAATCTGTACGTCGGCGGCTCCCCGGCTGCGTTCGAGCAGGTCATCCTCAGTCTGCAGAGCAACAACGAAGAGATTCGCTATCGTATTTTTGCCGGTTGTGCGGGATGGGGCGCAGAGCAACTCGAAGGAGAACTCAATCGAGGCGACTGGTATACACTCCCCGGTGCTGAAGAGTTTCTCTTCCACCCCGATCCGTATCAGGTGTGGGAACTCGCGCTGACCCACATCAGTTTAACTCATCGCCTGCACCCGGAAGTGCCACCTAATCCCGAGTGGAATTGAGACCCCCGTAATCCCACAGCGCGCAGCAAAAGACGCCCCCACAACGGAGGGCGTCTCGGAGCTAACACCAGCTCGATGCCTGATTTCATTTGTCTTCTTTAGCGGCCATT
>JAQCEJ010000093.1 GCA_027618475.1 Planctomycetota bacterium
TGCGCGGTGCGCCCCGCCACCCTGAGTGGATGGGATATTGTGAAAAAGGCGATCGCCCTGCCCCTTCGACTTCTGCCTTTCCTCATGAAAATCTCAAAAACAATTTCGCGATTGAAATTTATGCTTCAGAGAGGCAGAATGACGTTGGTTGATAGACAGAATTATAAGTTTGGATAGACAGAATGATTTTCTGGCTATCCCTTTGTTAGGCCACGACACACAGCCATGACGCGCCAAGAGTTCAAACAGGTTGTCAACGACGCCATCGAGCAGGTCACGCGCATGTCCGAGACGGCTACGGGCCAGACTTTTCCGCGTTCGTATTGTTTCAGTTGGTTGACAGGTGAGGAGATTGTTGCAGAGGGCGATGTCGCGGAGTTCTTGGTTCATCTCACGTTCGTCGATGACACGCACATTTCACCGTGTTTTGATTTGTTCTTGGAGCGGCTGCGTCCTGATGGACGTTTGCATCTTCGCGGTTATCGCGCTGGTTTTCCGCCGTGCGCGTTTGGCGACCACGTGACTTACAGATTGCAGGGGCACGACGCCGGGCGCGTCGGGCCTTTCAAGCTTGGTATGGCACATATCATTGAGCAGTTTAACCATGAGACCGTGGCCTAACCTCTATCTGGCCTCCCTCTGTCAAGAGAGCGCACGGTGATTGTGGTGAGGGGCTTTGGGAATTCATCCTCACAGGTATCGGTGACAGAGGTCTGAGATTATTCGGCGAACGAACGCGGGGTGGTGATTCGGCAAACGGTGTCGGTTCGTAATCGGCTGGTTTGTCAGCCGAGGCGCCGCACCAAACATCTCTCGAGGCTCGGGCCGAAGTGGTCTTGCGACCACGGGGGCTGTCCGGCAGGACTGAAGTCCTGGCAGTCCCATCAGTCAGGCTGTGCCGTTCAATTGCCGGACGTATTCTCTGGGGAGTGACAAATTTGGTAACATTTTAACCGAATGCAGAGCACTCGGATCGGTCAGACGATTGTTTCATGCAAAGGGGCTAAGCCGTCAAGCAGAAAAGGTATTTATTTTCCCACAGAGACACCGAGAAAAAAACGAGCAGATGAAACCCGATCTTGTCTGATCTCTGCGTTTCCAAGAATTTCATAATCAGAGGATATGAAACGCAGAGATCGCAGAGGTCGCAGAGAGTGAACATGACTTTTTGTGCGACTTTTGCGTTTTTTTGCGGCCATTCTCCTTCGTGGTTTTCGATGACTTCCGTCGGCTAAAGATTTACAAATTCGATAAATCTGGCTGTTCTGTTTATTCGATGTTCCACTTCGAATTGGTATCCGTCATAATGATGTCCATTCTCGAACGATGAAAACGTGCGAACATGTCCCCAAGGAACCGACGTAATGAGGCTGTTTTCTTTACTCCGGAAATCATCTTCCCTTTCCGATTGCGTCAAAGTCGGGTTCATGCTGATCATCAACTTATTACCGGGAAGAACCCGCGCGGAAGAGGTCGTCAAGCCGGCCTGGGACGAACTGACCGAGGTCAAAATCGTCAGTTCGATCGACGGAACCGAGCAGCCGTCCCTCTATTGGACTCCTGAAAAGATCGGTGCAGAACCACGACCGCTGCTGATCTGTCTGCATACCTGGAGCGGCGACTACACTCAGAACAATTCGGCGTGGCTGAATGAGGCCGTCCATCGAGGTTGGCTGTTTATTCATCCGAACTTTCGCGGCATGAATAACACACCCGCTGCCTGTGGTTCGAAACTGGCACGGCAAGACATTCTCGATGCTTGCGCTTGGATGCAGTCTCATTTTCCCGTCGACAAAAGTCGTATCTATATCGCCGGGACATCGGGTGGCGGACACATGACGATGCTGATGGCGGGTCATCATCCCGACTCTTTCAGTGGCGCATCGGCGTGGGTCGGCATCAGCGATATCGCCGAGTGGTACCGCTTTCATACAAAAGAGGGTCAGCCCGACGATTATGCTCAGCATATTCTTGATGCTCTCGGCGGTCCCCCCGGTTCGTCGAAGTCGATTGATGCCGATTATCGTGACCGTTCTCCTATTTTTCATTTGGATCGTGCTGTCGGTCTGCCGCTCGATATTTCGGCAGGAGTCATGGATGGTCATACCGGTTCGGTTCCCATCCAGCATTCACTCTTGGCCTACAATGTGTTGGCCAAGAAGCAGAAACTTCCCACGATTTCGGAAGAAGAGATCGAACAATTATGGGTCAATCATCAACTAACTGACCCGACAAGTAGCGATCGTGGAATCGATGACGTGTACGAACGTGAGATTTTTCTCCGTCGAAAAGCAGGGAAAACCCGTATTACGATTTTCGACGGCGGACACGAGGGACTCCCTCACGCCGCCTGCGAATGGCTGGCTCAACAACAACGTGAGACGAAGTCAAAGTAAATGATGCTCGTGTCGAGCCACGTACTTTGAGCTGTTAATGTGAAATAATAATTGGGGCGTCATGGTCATATCGGAGAAGAAATGATCGATAACATTTCTCGTCGTACATTCGTGGCCTCCGCATTCGCCGGAGGGGCGATCGCGAGCATGAACAGGCCGGTTCTCGCCGACGAAAAGTCGGACGAAGATATATCAAAAATAGGTAAGACACCGCATACCAGATTTGCCGTGAATTGTGAAATGTGGTGGAACAAACTTCCCTTCATCGAACGAATTCGTAAGACGGCTGAGCTGGGGTTTCCCGCATTCGAATTTTGGCCGTGGGCAGGAAAGGATCTCGACGCAATCGCGGGTTTATCGAAGGATCTCGGTCTAACGGTCGCACAATTCACCGCCTGGGGATTTCGCCCCGGACTGAACGACCCGACAAACCATGCCGATTTTGTGAAAGCAATCAAGGAGGGTTGCCAGGTTGCTCATCAGCTCGAATGCAAGATGATGACGGTAGTGGGGGGAGACGATATCGAAGGGGTCAGCCAAAAAGAGATGCATGCTCAAATTATCAAAGGCTTGAAGCTGGCCGCGCCGATCGCTGAAGATAATGATGTGACCTTGATACTCGAACCGATGAATATACGAGTCGACCACAAGGGGCATTGTCTGTACGGGAGCGCTCCGGCCATTCGTATCTGCGACGAAGTCGATTCGTCGCACGTGAAAATCAATTGGGATTTGTATCATATGCACATCACCGAAGGGGATCTTTGCGGTCATCTTCGCGAAGGGTTTGCCGCTGGTCGCATCGGATATCTGCAACTGGCCGATCATCCCGGCCGCAACGAACCAGGGACGGGTGAAATTCATTATAATCGCGTCCTGAAAGAGGCCCACGATTTGGGTTACGATTATTTTGTCGGCCTCGAATGCCGACAGTTGGAAGATGAACTGACAGCCGCACGGCGTGTCGCTGCCGCGGACGTCTGGTAATTCGTTTGTTGCTCTGTCTTCGGGTATTGAAATGACGATATCATTCCGGTGTCTGTTTTGCGATAAGCAGTATCAGGTTCGCGACAGTCAGGCGGGTCAGGAGATCCGTTGCCGCTCCTGTGGTGCCAGCCTCTCCGTTCCCGAAGACGATTATCGTCCTCGCAAAAATCAAGACGATCGCTCGTCTAACGCTTATCCCGGAAAATACGATCCCTCGGTGGTCATATCAGAAAACACGGCAAAGCTCACTGACGATCTCGCATCCTCGAGTCAACAAGGGACGCCGAAACGCTCACCGTTGCCAAAAGCAGAGACTTCAAGCAGCTTTCGTCGCATCGTTGCCGTGGTGTTTGTACTCGCCGGTATGTTGTTGCCATTATCAAAAATAATGTTACGTCAAATGCGTCCGGCGCAACGCCGTCCGCCTGCGGTGCAAAATCCGTTTCACGCCATGCAGGCACGCCTGAACTGGAATGTATTCACCCCCGAGGAGTCTGATTTTACGATTGATGTTCCCGAAGTGATTCAGAATGCCGCACTCGTCCCACCCTATGCATCGCGAGAATACCGTTGGGATCATGGGATGATGAGTGGGGCAATAACGGTCGTCGATCTCACGTTTAACATCGCGAAGGACATTCCGCACACGACCATTTATGCACTTTTCCAGAGTTCTATTCTCAACAAAGATCAGCCTCACTACTCGAAACTGACTCAAAACACGACTCCCGAGTTTCACGAATTCTATTCAGAATCGGGCGTAAAACGATTGAATTGTCGTTTGGTGATTGCAGGGTCTCAACTGTTCATCGTGAAATTCGCTTATCACGATCCTCTCGTTCCCGAGGCGTCAAGAACGGTTGCACGCTATTTCGATTCCTTCCGAATTCATGATCCTCAACCAATTATCGCTGACGAAAAGCCGGAAGAAACCTACCAGAAACGACGACTCACATTTGAGAAAAAGATCAGCCGAGAAATGCCGGCACCACAGGACTGGAAGGTTCACACTGCTCCTCCGAATGTTGAGGTCGTTCGATATCGTTCCGGTGAATATGAATTTCCGGCGTGGCTGGCGATTCCGGACAAAGGAGAACAGCGAAAACAGCCGGCATTTGTCTATCTGCATGGCGGAAACGCTTTTGACAGACTCGATTTCGAGTTCTGTAAACCGGCGCTGGACGCAGGGTTTGTCGTTCTCGTTCCTATCTTCCGGGGAGAGAACGGAAACGCCGGACATTTTGAAGCGATGCTCGGAGAAGCCGACGACGCGGCTGCTGCTGTTGAATGGTTGAGCCGACATGATGCCGTTGACCCCGACAAGATTTATGTGTTCGGCCACGACTTTGGCGGTGGTATTTCCGGATTATTGTCTCTTCGAGATGATGTGCCAATTCGACATACCGGAAGTTGTGCCGGACTGTACCACGACTTTTCATTTTATGTCTGGGCCTTAAGTGACACATTGCCGTTCCCGCTGGGTGATAAGGGCGAACGCGACATGCGACTTCTGCTTTCGAATCTGGACGACATGCAGCGACCGCATCACGCTTACGTGGGAAACAACGATTACATTCGGTTGTTTTTACCGACGATCAGCCGTAAATTGGCCGAACGTGCCGTCGCACAACCGCTGCTGCAAATCGAAGCGGTAGCCGGAGATCACATCACATCTCTCGATGAGTCGATTCGCCGATATGTCGAATTCATGAAATCGGACGTCAAAGGAAATTCTGCGAACGAACAAAAGCCTTCATTGATCGATCCGAATAAGAAGACATTCAATCTCTGACGGTCGCTTCTTCCCCGTGTTTGAAACAGGGCGTCGTTTGGATTTGCAAACCGGCGTTTGTCCGTTCGGCGAACAACGCCTCAACGCCGTCGAATTCTCCCATAAATTCGATTCCCGGTTCTGCACCCAGAATGCATCCAACCGTTGCGAAGCTGTCCGCTATGGTTCCGCAAGAAGCGATCACCGTTACACTGCGACGAACGGTCAATCCAATGCCGGTGTGAGGATTGACGATATGCGAATAACGCACGCCGTCAATTTCGACAAATTGATACGTGTCCCCTGATGTCGATATCGCGGCATGACATAGAGACACGAATCGCTCTGGCACTCCTTCCGGATCGACCAATGAAGCAATCCCGATCCGCCAGCCTGATTTGCCCGGCGGAGGATCGCCGGCGACAATATCACCGCTCGCTGCGATCAATACGCGATTGATGCCGGCGTCGTGGAGTATTCGCGCCGCTTCATCGGCAGCATACCCTTTGGCAATACCACCGAAGTCGAGTCGCATTCCCTCCCGTTTCAGCGTCACCGTCCCGGCAGCATCGTCGATCTGAATAAAACGATAGCCGACTCGCTCACGGGCCTCGGCGAGTTCTTTGGCGTTGGGAAGCTGTTTTTGCCGCCGGGCACGTCTCCAAAGTGAGACCACCGGGCCAATGCTGACGTCAAATGCTCCCTCCGACTGTCGCGACAAGGCAAGCGATTTTTTCAGTACATACATCAATTCCGGACTGACAAAAACCGCATTTCCATTCACACCTTCGCGACACAATCGATTGACCTCGCTGTCGGGATCGTAATCGCTTAAAATTCGGTCGAGTTGTCGAATTCTTTTGTATGCCTGTTCGACAGCACGGTTGGCGGCTGCCTGGTCGGTTGCGTACAATGTTATAGAAAAGGGTATTCCCATACGGATTTGCAAATACTCGTGTCGCTGGATAGATTCCGACGTGCTGCCATCACAGATCTCGGCATCCACTTGAGCAACCGAAGCCGTTTCGCAAATCGTTCCAACAATACAACACAATCCAACCCCCATCGTACCGACGCATATTTTTGAAATTGAAATCACGCCCAATTTCCATTCTCACGAAGATTGACAAGCATTATGAATTATAGATGTTCAATCATAGCAGGTTTTGTGCTGACAGGAATCGGTTTTCTCTCTCCGATATGCCTGGAAACAGGGATCGCCGCCGACGAATCGAACGAGAACGGCGTTGCCAAAACCGAAGCCGAGATGAAACCGTATACCGAAGCCATCGACGGTGCCAATGTCGAATTCGAAATGGTGCCGATTCCAGGTGGTGTCTTTACGATGGGAAGCCCTGAATCCGAACCCGGTCGTGAGGATGACGAAGGCCCACAACACGATGTCAAAATCGAACCGTTCTGGATGGGGAAGTATGAAGTCACATGGGAAGAATACGATGTCTGGACATTCACGCTCGATATCCAACGCAGAGAATTAAAAAAACTCATGGCAACGGAGAGAGACAAACTTGCAGATGCCGTCACACATCCGACTAAGCCCTATACCGACATGACCTTTGGCATGGGCCACGATGGTTACCCCGCCATCTGCATGACGCAACTTGCCGCTAAAGTGTATTGCGATTGGCTCAGTAAAAAAACGGGACGGTATTATCGCCTTCCGACCGAGGCCGAATGGGAATACGCCTGTCGTGCCGGAACAAAGACAGCCTATTCGTTCGGCGACGATCCTGCCGATCTGGATGAGTATGCCTGGCACGAAGGAAACAGCGATTACCAGTACCAGAAGATCGGCAAGAAAAAACCAAATCCGTGGGGGCTTTATGACATGCACGGCAATGTTCGCGAATGGGTGCTTGACCAGTATCACGCCGATTTTTATGCAATGTTCAATGATACTAAGGTAGCCGAGTTCCCTATCGCCGTCGCGACTGAACCGTATGCACACGTGGTGAGAGGGGGCTCGTGGGATGACAAGCCCGAAAAGCTCCGCAGCGCGGCGAGAATTTATTCTGACCCCGACTGGAAAATCCAGGATCCACAGATTCCGAAAAGCGAATGGTATTTTACAGATGCCCTGTGGGTCGGCTTCCGCGTCGTCCGACCGCTGACAGAGCCGACCGTTGAGGATAAGAAAAAATTCGGTTTAGAACCGGTCATCCCTCCCACTGCTCGAAAGCGTTAACCGGATACAAAGAAAGAAAAGGCCCTTTCTTTCCATAGTTTGTACACAGTTTTAATCTGTCAGATTTTCATACGATCGCGGGCTTTACGCCGAACTTCTTTACCATTAAGATTGTCCAGCACGTTCACCTCGCCCATGCAACGGTATTAACAGGCTGGTGAAACTCAAGGTTACAAAAGACTACAGAGCAATCTACATCAAGCCTGATAAAACCGAAATCAGAACTGATAAAATCGCATAACTAATTACAGTATAACAGTTTGCACCCCTAGCTCAATTGGATAGAGCATCGGTCTACGGAATTTTTCCATCGAAACTAGCCTAGCCCTATATTCGTAGCTAAAGCCTATGAATGTAGGTTTTTTCATATCTACATCGTCTTGGAGTTATCGCGTTTTATCCGGGCGTATCCGGTCCAAAAGGGGTAAATACGCCCCGTTGTTTCGAACCGATCGAGAGTGCATCGAGACTCCTCGTACGCACCGTCTGCGCCATCGTTTGCAGAACGCGAAATGATTCAACAGGGACGGGTCTCATCCGGGTACCGGCAATGGCCGTTTCAGCCGCAGTCGTTTGATTCGCCCCAAGATTTCGCGGAACAGCGAACGGGGAATGGCCACCTCCGTCATCTGAAACGCGCGCGGTTCAATAGATGATTCGTCATTTAAGTATTGCGACAGGCGAGGGTTCGGACAATGTAAAACTATTTGGAACTTGCAAGAATGAAGGTCGGGAGCGATCATTTTTCGGATCGAGACGGATCTTCACCGCAAATTGTGAATCTGAGTGATGCTCGAGTTCTGCGAATCGACGACCTACGCCGCTTTTCGCTGAAACGACTTCACCAATCCGCCGACGTGTGACTGGATATCGATCTGATCAAGCCTCAGAGTCGCAATCTCATCGGGGATCTCACCGCAGGGAGGCAAGTTGTTCCGTTCCATGTGCGCGCGTTTCGTATTGTAATAGGCGGAAAATTCGGCGGTCAGGTAGTCGAGGTGCCGCTTGCCGAAAATGATAAAGTTCGCCAGACATTCATGCTTGATCGTCTGGATGACTCGTTCGCAGCGTCCATTCAAGTTGGGACTCGCTTTCGGCAGGGCAGTTGGCCGCAGGCCGCGGCTTTTTAGCTTCGCCACGAACTCCTTGCTGTATTTCGAATCGCGATCATGCAAAATGATGTCGGGTTTTCTCTCGCGATGCATCGTTTGATCCAAAAATGATTCAGTTTGTTTGACCACCCATGCCGAGTTCGGATGCTCGGTCGAGGACGAGACGATCACCTCGCGCGTTTCCAGGCAAATAAAGATCAGCACGTATAAATCCCGCAATCCCCGGGTCGTCACGGCTTTCACCGAGAAAAAATCACAGGCCCAGAGTGTCTCGGCGTGTCGTTTGACGAACTCGCTCCAGCAATCGGATCGCCGTTCAGGACCGGGTTCAATTCCTTCTTCCTTGAGAATGTTTCGCACCGTCTGACGGCTGATCTTCCGAATGCCTAACTTGCGAAGCTCACCGATGATGCGGGTGTAGCCGAATCCGGTGGTCTTGGCGATCTGAATCACCAGTTCTCGGATGTCTCTGGGCTTCCGCTGGCCCCCTTTGGGATTCTTCAATCGCGATTCATGTCCTTCGTCACGAATCCACCCATAGAACGTCGCCGGTTTGACAATCGTGATCAATTCTTCGACCGCTCGCCCGATGGCTTTACCGAACTTGATCAATCGTTCTCGCTCGGAGGGTCGTGTATGAATCTGGCCGGGAACGCGATTGCGCAGAATCTTGTTCTCTTCTTTCAGAAATTGCACGTACTTCGCCAGTTCTTTGTCCGTGGCCGAGGCAATCAGAGCCAGCAAGGGGTGGAATATTTTTGTCATTTCGGTATGTTCGTAATCTGAATGGTGGAATGGAGTTCAACATTCGTTGTACCCCGCCTTGTCCGCGAACACACGTGACACAAACGAGTGGTGGATGATGCATTTCGAATCAGCAACTGCGAGCCGGTATAGAAGCAGCAATTTGCCGAGATTGTCTTGCTCGAACCTACGCCATGATTCCGAACAATTCCCCCCACTAATCCCCCCACAAATGCGCGATATCTACGCTTGAGCCATGCCTGGTCGAAGCGAAGGGAAAGCAAAAGCCCCTAACAACAAGGGCCTGGAGAAGCTAGGTCGAAGCGTGGTCCAAGCGATTACGACCTACGGAACCGAAGGGGGCCACGCGAAAGACTTCGCCGGGAGATATTACAAAGGAACTTACGCCGCAGGATATCTATTGCCGATCACGCCGCTGTATTACGAAGCGGTCGCCACCAACGATGTGCTCAGTTATCTGCGGGCGGAAGGAAGCCTCGAAGACGAACAGGCCGCCGACCGAATTTTGTACCCGGCTTATGGAACGTATCTCGGCAATTCCATTTCCACCGTCGTTCCGGGCGCCGGCACCCCGCTCTATCTGGCGGGCGTATTAGGAGGCCATGTCGTCGGGCGCGTTCAAGCCGACCGGATTGTCGACGAACGTGCGGAAGACGCTTCGCCCGGGAATGTCAAAGAGTCGGATCAGGAGGATGCCACGATGATCGAGCAAGTCGGTTTCGTCGGCGAGTGATTCTATCTACAAGCCGTTTCATAACCCTCTGGATGGCGGGGTTGCTGCCTCAGTCGACGGCAGTGAAACCTCGGCGATATCGAATAGATAAAAAACCGGTGAGACCCACGACTCACCGGTTCCACAAGATATCGATGGACGACGATCCCTCGTGGGAACGTGGGACGAAAGCCCATCAAAACCCAGCCTGACACTGCGCGGGAACTTGTTTCAAGCCGGTTCATACCCCTCTGGAGACTGAACTACAAGCAGTTTCATAACCCTCTGGACGGCGGATAATTCCGGACAATTTGGATGATTATTCCTTCGCCAACCGGGTTATGAAACCAGTTCTAATCAGAGCCCTCGGGAGGGTGATTCTGTCACCAAGCGGGTCACAAATCGACTTTGAACGAGTTGAGAACGACGAGATCCACAAAGAGACCTCGATCGTCTTGAGGAAGGCTACTGCAGGTTGCAGGTGGTGCACTCACTGCTGTCTTCAAGGCGGGCGTCGGCGTCACCATCTTTGAACGTTTCGAGCACGCGCGTCCAAAGTTCGCCGTACATCTTTTCGCTGGTGCGATAAATCTGCCATTCCTGATCGCGATCGATGACGACCACGCGCGGCAACGGCAAATTCTCGAACTGCCTGTGGACGACTTTGCCCTGGTCGGTGCTGGCATCGACCATCACGACGACGTATTTCTTGAGCAGATCGCGGCGGGCCTGCGTCTTGCAGATATCATCCAGTGCGATCGGCTTTTCTTCAGAATCCGGCCCCGGGTTGATGATCAACAGCAGAGGCTGTTTCGTCTTTTGAGCCGAATAGTACCCATCTCGGTAACTGTCGAATTTCGTCAGGTTGAGATTGGCGTCGCCAGGGATACCTGCCATCAGAGCTAAAGCGAGGGTCAAATGCATGGTGTGAGTCCTTTTTCCATGTCGTAGTCGACCGGTGCTTGCGGCAACACATGCTCCCGCAAACAGCACACCTCGTTCGCGTCCAGCAAGCGAACGTTCGACCGATAAGAGAGCACTCAAAACTTCACGCATCAAATCGCCGTGAAGCTCTAACGATGTACTTTTTCTCTCTCGATCCAAGACCCACAACGCGCCCGACGTTGATTGAGATCACATACTAGCGTTCAATTTGTAGTTGTCAAGCAAAGCAGGAAGATTATTTTAACTTTTCCCGTTATTGCGAATGGGGAAAATAAACGGGGCCAGGCAACACCTGGCCCCGTTTCGATTTCGTGTAAAAAGGGGTCGTTCTTCCGTCTCGAAAATCGTTATAACGAAAGATAGCCCTTAGACTTCAGGAATTCGATCACTTCTCCGGCGAGGGTGTCGATATCTTTGCTGTCGGAGTCGAGGGTCAGTTCGGGGCTGTTCGGTTCTTCATACGGTGCGCTGATACCGGTGAACTCTTTGATCTCTCCGGCGCGGGCTTTTTTGTAGAGTCCTTTCGGATCGCGTCCTTCGCAGGTTTCGACCGTTGCTTTCACGTAAATTTCGACGAATTCGCCCGGTTGAAGAATTTCGCGAACCTTGTCGCGGTCGGCCCGGTACGGTGAAATGAACGCCGTTGAAACGACAGTACCGGCGTCGACGAACAGTTTCGCGACTTCACCAATACGACGGATATTTTCGGTCCGGTCGTCGGCCGAGAAGCCGAGATTCTTGTTTAACCCCATGCGAACGTTATCGCCGTCGAGCACGTAACTGTGCTTTTTCAGGGCGTGCAACTGATGGTCGACGGTGTTGGCGACGGTACTTTTTCCCGAACCACTCAAACCGGTGAACCACAAGACGACTCCCTTGTGTCCGTTCAATTGCCAGTGATCCTGCTTGGAAACGTGATGTTCGTGCCAGGTAACGTTCGTTGCTTTCTGCTCGGTCATTTTCATTCTCCTGAAAGATTGGTTTGGTGTCGCCACGAATTTTCTGGGCATAACATAGAGAAACGAGCCATGCGTGGGAAGTCAAAGTCGCCGCAGTTTCCATACTTTCTGGCGTCCGGCCGACGAGAGCATTAGAATACACCGCCGAGAATTTGGCGTCGTGGGCGACTGGCCAGCAGAGGGTCGACTTGCTACTGTAATGAGTCCTGCGTCTGAGGAGAAATCATCAGAGAAAACGCCGAAATCAGGGTAAAACAGGCGATTGATGGCACGCGGATTGAAAGTAAACAAATATCCAGAAAACCGATAAGGATACGATGATGTCGATGGGTCCGGATTTTTCCAAAGCAGAATTAATTCCCGTCATTGCCCAGGATGAGCAGTCGGGGGATGTGCTGATGCTGGCGTATATGAATCAGACGGCGTATGAAGAAACGTTGAAAACCGGCCGAGTCTGTTATTTCAGCCGCAGTCGAAATAAGCTCTGGCGGAAGGGGGAAGAAAGCGGCAACGTTCAGGAGTTGAGGTCGATTTACTTCGACTGCGACGCCGATACGTTGCTGGTGAAGGTCCATCAGATCGGCGGGGCGGCTTGTCATGAAGGATACCGCAGTTGCTTCTTCCGCAAGATCGACCCGGCGACCGGCAACGTCGACGTCATCGGTGAGCGGGTCTTCGACCCCAAGAAAGTCTATCAGAAGTAATGGGACCAGAGTCGGGATCACGAGGAAGACAGGACAACCTGAGGTCCGATTCCGACAGATCGGAAATCCCTCAACGTAACACTCTCAAGTTGGAAAATATTGCATGTCGACGCCAGAGCGCACTTTGAAGTTGGGAATCCCCGCGGGGAGTTTACAGGAAGCGACCGCTGAACTCTTCCGGCGGGCCGGTTACCACATTTCGATTTCGTCGCGTTCGTACTACCCGACAATCGACGACGATGAAATCGAATGTCTGTTGATACGCGCACAAGAAATGGCGCGATACGTCGAACAGGGGATTCTCGATGCGGGAATAACCGGGCACGACTGGGTGCTCGAAACCGAAGCCGACGTACTCGAAGTCTGCGAATTGATGTTCTCGAAAGTCAGCCGGCGTCCTGTCCGCTGGGTGTTGTGCGTTCCTAACGATTCTCCGGTGCAGACGGTCAAAGACCTGCAGGGGAAGCGAATTGCCACCGAGGCTGTCGGACTGACAAAGCGGTTTCTTACCCGGCACGGTGTCACGGCCAATGTCGAATTTTCCTGGGGAGCCACCGAAGTCAAACCTCCCCGGCTCGCCGATGCCATTGTCGAAGTGACAGAGACCGGATCGTCGCTGCGAGCGAATAACCTTCGGATCGTCGCCGAAGTGCTGCAAAGTACCACTCGTCTGATCGCTAACAAAGCTGCGTATGAAGACGAATGGAAAAAGACAAAACTCGGCAATATTTCGCTTATGCTCAAAGCCTGTCTCGCGGCGGAGGGCAAAGTCGGACTGATGATGAACGTCCGCCGCTCTGAATTACCGAACGTGTTGCAGCAGTTGCCTGCATTGCAGAAGCCGACCGTATCGTCATTGTCCGATCCGGACTGGGTCGATGTGAATACGATCGTCGACGAGGCGATCGTGCGATCGATTGTTCCGGCCCTTAAATCAGCCGGGGCGAAAGGGCTGGTCGAATACCCGATCAGCAAACTCATCGACTGATTCGTCTTGAAGCGGAGCGCATGATGTCGGTCGTCGTCATCAAGATCGGCGGAAGTCTGCTGGACTTGCCTGATCTTGGTCCGCGACTCACGCGGTTATTGCAACGGTTTTCCCAGGACCCGGACGATGTGCGCAAGAGAGAGTTCCTCCCTTTGCTCGTCGTCGGTGGAGGGGCATTAGCAGATGTTGTTCGCGACTGGGATACGACTTATCGACTCGGCGAAGAGGTGTCGCATCGACTGGCGATGGCGACGCTCGCCGTGAATGAAATGCTACTCAGTCAATTGCTGCCGAACGCGGTTCGCGTCGGAAATCGCGAAGAGGCCGATGCGGCCTGGCGCGAGGATCGTTCTCCGGTCTTGAAAACTGCGGATTTTCTTGAGTCCGAAGAATTCCATTCCGCTATCGAGCCCGTTCCACACAACTGGACCGTGACGAGTGATTCTCTGGCGGCATGGATCGCGGCGGTGTGGCCGGCGTCACGACTGTTACTGATGAAGTCGACCGATGCGTCTGTCGATCTGGCGATGTCGGAATGGCCCGCTCAAAACCTCGTCGATGCGTACTTTCCGCAGGTGATGTCGCGGATTCCGCAAATCGATTGGATTAATCTGCGTGCGGAGGAATATTCGTCACCTGCGTGCGCTTCCGTTCGAGAATCGCGCGAGCGAGCGTAGCCGTCTCCTTAACGAGCCAGCCCATCTTGGGATGCGTGGGTTCGAGATCAACGTGCAGACCAACATCGCCAATTGCCTCTGAACAGGTCGGACCGATCGAAACAATGACGCACCTGGCAGCGGCTTGTTTCCATTCATCGGCCTTTCCTTCCCGTTCGGCAACCAGCAGTACGTGATGGATCTGTTGAGCGCTCGTGAACATCAGGACGTCAAAATGGCCGGCGAGCGTTTCGTGGACGGCCTGTTGTAGCGGTCCCAGATCGCATGGCAATTCCCAACGATAAACCGGAACCGTCAGCAGGTTTGCTCCGCGATCGCGGAGTGCGGCGTACAATTCGGCGCTCGGCTTTCCGTATTCCTGCACGGCAACGGATCGCTGTGCAACGGGACAGTCGCGGTCGAGTGTCGTCACCAGTTCCTTCCAGGTGTTCGGTTCCGGAGCACGATGATCGATGTGAATATCCCACTTTTTAAGGACAGCCGTCGGTTTTGGTCCGCGGACGACCGTAATACAGCGATTGAATGCCGGGAGCAAGTCGTCCTTCTGATAGCGTAACAGAAGAATATCGAGCAATGCCTGAGTGCCGACACCGGTGAGGAACACCATAATATCGATCTCACCGTCAAGCAGTCTCCGGCCGAACGCGAAGACATGTTCATTCTGTTCGAGGGGAACCTCGCGCATCGACGGAGCAATAGTGGGATTGCCGCCGTGTCGCTCGATGAGTTGCCGCATTTCGTCGCCGCGACGGCTTTCAAACGAGCAGATGGAAAGTGCCGTGGTCTCGTGGGATGAAGAATTCATCAGGTCAATCATGGCACAAAAAACGTCGAAAACGAAGGGAATGCGGACTGCTCTTGCCCGAAATGCACGTAAAAAGTACAACTCGCGTCGGAACTCTGCAACCAGGGAGAGGTTGCGCTGACTTGATTCTGACGCACCTTCTGTTGACGGCGGTTTCCGCCACTGTTGATCACTTTTCAACGGCAGTTCGGGTGGCGTGAGGATTTCGAAACGTCGAGCCAAGGATAGGCCCCATGTCAATTCTGACCCGCTTGCGATGGACCGACGGCGCAGGTTCGCCGATCCGATTTTCGTTGATTCGATCGCCGCGCTTTGCGCAGTTCGTTTCGGCCCTCTGGCTGGGAATGTACAGCTATCTGTGGGGCGAGCAGTACTTCACCTCATTTGGGAGAACTCCCGGATGGAGTTCTGCCGCGCTGTGGGGCATTGGCTGTGGCTTGCTTGCCGCCTTACTGTTTTCGAAACGTCGCCCCGCGTTGCGAGATTTGAGTAATCCATCGGAACGCCTCCGTTCGGGATTGCATCATCTCGGATGGGGGGCATGGACGGTCTTTCTCCCCTTTTTAGGTCAATATATTCTTGATCTGGTCGGATTATTGACCGCTTCCCAGATCGACCAACCGTTCGTGAGCGGCGTCATCATGCTGACGTCCGCCGTCTTATGGTGGAGTTTTCCAGCGTTTCTCGTGGGTCGGGAATGGGGTGGATTGTCCGGGCAAAACAACGCTCGAATTCTCGCAGGATACGCCGCAGGTTTGGCCGGGATGGCGATTCTGATCGCACCGGCAATCGGTGCCGCGATAGGCACAACCTGTTTAATTCTCGGCAGTGCGGCGTACTTCATCAGTTCTCTTGTGGACGAGAAACATGCAGAAATTCGTCGGTCGCCTCGGGATTCGACACGCCGTATCGACGCGCCACCGGAGATATCATCGGCAACATCACCGACGACCATTTTTCTGATCCTCTGGGGCGCCGTTCTGGGAGCCTGCTTCCCGCTGATCAATCGAATGATCTGTCAATGGATTCCCGCTTCGAGTTACCTGGAAGCCATGATGTGGAGCGGTGTCGCTCTGGGTGCGTCGCTCGCGTATTGGTTGTTGCATCGTTCCTCTCGGGCAGATGCCCGCAACTGGCACCGACTCGTTTTAATTGCATCCTGTGCATTGCCAATCACGCTAGCCGGGCTGCTGGCCGGCTTCGATCTGGGGATCGATCTTAATTTGTGGATCAACGCACGAATTTCACAGGCGTGGATCGTGCAATTGCTGCGCGGGCTGGAGGCCATGCTGCCTATGCTGGCCATCGGTCTGACGGGAACACTCGGATGGTATGAATGTCGTCAGCGACATTGTGACGAGCCATCAGCCGATGTTCCGCCGCACGACACAAGACTCTCGACGATCGCCTTGTTCGCATTGGGACTTGGTACCGCGTGCGGACTGACGGCGATGAATAACTGGGGGATGACCGCCGGCAGTACGTCGGATGCCGCCGTACGATTGTTGATACTACTGTGTGCCCTCCTGATCTGGCGGCATCGTCCCGCCGTCGAAATCGGTTCGCGCCGCCGTGCTGTCGCGATAACTGCAACTCTCGGAATGTGCCTTCTGTTTGCTTGGTCGGGTCGAGGAGCCTACAATGCCGTTCGTTCGGCAAAACTGCTGTTTTCGACGACGGTATTTGCCGCCTACAACAGCGAGTGGGATAAATCACTGCTTCCCTATCTCGACGAAGGGCGTTGTCTCGACACACGCGAGGGAACGTACGGTACGCAGACCGTCTGGTCGTTTCAGGGGGTGCAGTATCAGTTTCGCGAAAACGGGGTGCCTCGCGGGGTCATCAGCGTTGATCCGTTAATCAGTCCCGATTACACGGGCGAAGTTCTGGCAGCGGTCATTCCGCTGGTCCTTCATGATAGTCCGCGGCGTATGCTGTTACTTGGTCTCGGCGGAGGTACGCCGTTACGAACGATTCTCGATTTTCCTGTTGCCGATGTCGTCTGTGACGAGCCCGACGCAAGCCTGATCGATTTACAACGCAAAGTCGTCGCCGAAAAACTGGGACGTCAGATTCTTGACGACGATCGCGTCCATCTGAGATCCCTCGAGCCTGTGCTCAGCGTAACCGGACGTGACGCCCCGTACGATGTGATCCTTTCCAATCCTCCGCAAGCGTCGCTCAGTCATTCGACATCCAGTTTCACGCGAGAATTTTATCAACGGGTGGCCGATCGCCTGACGGCCGAAGGTTTATTCTGTCAGCGATTTCAGCAGGCCGATTTTGGTGCGAGGCCGTTGTCGGTCATCAGCCGGACGCTGCGCGATGTGTTCGTCGAGGTCGTCGTTATCGAAACAGGACCGGCAGAAGTGCTGATGATTGCGACTAAAACTCCTCATCAGATCGTACGGGCGGGACTTGTGGAACGGTTACAGGCTCCCCAGGTCCGCCGCGTTCTGGCAAACATCGGCTGGGACTGGTCGATCTTACTGAATCTCAACACCGTTATGAACCAGCAAGTCGATGAGATGATCGCCGCCGGGCAGCTTCCTGCGAACACGGTTCAGAATCTGACGTTCGCTACCGAACTGCCGCGCGAAGTGATGCGCTGGGGACAGAAACACGAAGAGATACGACAACTGACGGTGGATAAAGCGGGACATTTTCTTAAAGAGATCGATGAACAGGAACAATCTCCTGAATTGTTAAATCGACTTTCCGACGTGACGGCACGCAACCGGCTGATGACGGAATACCCCGACCAATACTGGGTCTATCGCAAAACCGTGCGGCAACAGGTTACATCGCATCCGCGCACTCTCATTCGCCCCGTCAGCGGGGGGGATGAATTCGCCGGGTTGCATCCGGCAGACCGACGCCGACTCGACTATTTCGAGGCACTCGGACGGGCCGCGAGTCAGAAAAGCCCCGACATCGAATTGTTGGCACATGTCGCCTCATTCGCACAGCCTTACGATCCGCTGCTCAGCTATTTCATTCATCAGGAAGTGGCCGAACTTTATTCGCGCAGCGAATTGAAGGGTTCTTCTGAAGAATGCCGGCATCGGTTGTATGCGGTCTATTTTGGGTTTTCGTCCGATCGTTCGGTGCGTAACGTCATTGAAGCGCTGCAAATGATCGTCGAATCGCCACAGGCCATTCCCGATGCCCAGGACCGCTGGGACCAGTTGAACGCGCTGTTGCAGATCCTCAAGATTCGTTGGGACAATCGCGGTCAGATGACCCCCGAATCGGCAAGAATCGCCATGAACGATGTCGAGAAAAGTCTGGTCGCGGTGGAACGGACGTTCGATTGCATGAACGGATTGCGCAGCGAGATCGGCCTTTCGGATGAGGAGTGGGATGCCCGCAAGACCGTCGTGGAAAAAGGTCTCGTCCGACCGCTGCGCACTTACCGCAACAAGATTCTGCCAATTCATCAGCGCGAACAGAGGCGGATCAATAAAATGATCAAAGCATCGAACGACGCACAGGAAAAACAGACTTCGTCGTCAACCGACTCGTCGGATTCCGGCGAGTCCGCCAATCCAAACGTTTCACCCCGGCTGACACCTGCCCTCGATTCGTTACTGGTTCCATAACGTGCGACCGTTCAAACGACGATTCCAGCCGTTGGTTCAAGTCTCGAAGCGTCACTCGTCCGGAATCGGAGCAGGAGACTCCACGTCCCCTTTCGTTCGAAAGCCGATCACGTGGCTTTCGCTCTCGGGAGTCAACATCAGAAAAATGGCCCGTTTGCGAATCGGGCCGTTCCATTCGTAAACTGTGCGGAGGCTGCGGCCGAAATCGGGATCGTTGATTTCGTCTTGCGACGTCGGAGTTTTACCTCCCATGATTGGCGGGACATCTGTCATGGGAAATGGAACCCCCTCATCCACTTTGGGGATTCGTTCCTGAAGACCTCGCAACGCTTTGGTATAGCCAAGGTGTGCCGTAAATTCCCACGCGACAATGACGAGAAGAACGGCGATTAAACCCCATACGACGGCCCGTTCGATCGGCGAACGGGGGGGAGCCGGTTTTTTCGGCCGATCTCGACCCGAAGTTGAATTCTCTTGTTCCACGACACGATCGACGGATGAAGGATCGCTCGACATGTACTTGTCTCCCTCCTGCACGACGTTCGCGACACGAAAGCCGAGAGATTCGGAATTGAAGACCTGAATTCGTCAGCCAAAATGTCTTGCACCCCGACGGATGGTGCCATGCTTTGGCATGATCATCAATGGACAATAAAGCTATTTCGCATATTCGATGACTCGTGTTTCACGCAACACAGTCACCTTGATCTCACCGGGATACGTCAACGTTTGTTCGATGGCCTTGGCCATATCTTTACAGAGTTTGGCGGCCTGACGATCATTAATCTGGCGGGCATCGACGATGACGCGAATTTCGCGTCCCGCCTGAACCGCAAACGATTGCTCGACGCCCGGAAATCCACAGGCAAGTGCTTCGAGTTCTTCGAGTCGCTTGACATATTTTTCGAGCGTATCGCGTCGGGCACCGGGACGAGATGCCGAACAGGCATCGGCGGCAGCAACCAGCACCGTATAAATGTAGTCGACGCGAATGTCGTCGTGATGTCCGGCGGCGGCGTGCACGACTTCCGGTCCTTCGCCGTATCGCTTGAGCAATTCGGCACCGACAGCGGGGTGTCCCCCTTCCATTTCGTGATCGGCGGCCTTACCGATGTCGTGTAAGAAGCCGCAGCGTCGCGCCAGATGACCGTCGAGTCCGAACTGTTCGGCCATCAGGCCGGTCAGGTGTGACACTTCGATCGAATGCCGTAGAACATTCTGGCTGTAACTGGTGCGGAAATGAAGCCGGCCGATCAGATAGACGAGTTTTTCGTGCAGGTTGGCGACGCCGACTTCCTGACACGCTTCCTGTCCGTATTGCTGGATGTTGGCATCCATTTCAGATTGCGTTTCGGCGACAACTTCGTCGATTCGCGACGGGTGAATGCGTCCGTCCTGAATCAACTTGGCGAGGGAGATCTTGGCGATCTGCCGACGGACATTGTCGAACGCCGAGACGACGACGACACCCGGCGTATCGTCGACGATGACATCGACGCCGGTCGCTTTTTCGAAGGCGCGAATGTTGCGTCCCTCGCGACCGATAATGCGTCCCTTGATTTCATCGCTCGGGATATCGACGGTCGAGACGGTCGTTTCGGACGTATGAGGCGACGCGTAGCGCTGCAACGCCATACCGATGATTTCGCGAGCCGTCTTGTCGCACGTTTGTTTTAATTCGTTCTGATATTTGAGAACGAGCGAACCCGTTTCGTTCTGCAGGTCGCGATCGAGTCGAGTAAGAAGAAGTTTAGTTGCCTGCGACTTGTCGAGGCTGCTGATTTTGTACAGCATTTCCTGCTGTTCTTTGAGCTGCTTTTCGAGTTCGCGATCGCGGGCTTCGATAGATTTCGTCCGTTCGGCCAGCTTGTTCTGCGTGACCTCGATCATCCGCTCTTTTTTGCGGAAATCATCCTGAAGCTCGTCGAGCGACGTCTCGCGTTTGTCGAGGCGGCGTTCGTGATCGCGCAGTTCGTCGCGAATCGTATTCGTCTCTTGCTCGAGTTCTTCGCGGCGCTTCAGGAGTTCTTCCTTCCCCGCGAGTTCCTGCGACTTACGGATATTCTCGGCATCACGTTCGGCCTGATGGACGATCGCGTCGCGATTTTGATACGCGGCTCCCAATCGAACACGCTCGGCAAAATATCCCGCGGCTCCGCCGGCGGCAATCCCCACAACTCCCCAGACCCACTCGGCAGGCATAATTGTTCGTCCCTCTATATGCAATGTTTTCCGCAAGATGTCTTGCGGTCAAACCCAATTGAGGGAGCCCGAATCGATCGTCTTCGTTCGCAGGCATCCGGTTTCTCCCAGCAACGGGAAAACCCTCGGTGAAATGCCTTCAGCGTCAGTCGATACAATCGATGGCATCGAGGTAGACTTCGCCGAACGTTCAACAATCGAGCGATCGATTTCGATCACAGCATCATGAAGAGGGATAGCTGAATCGATAAATCGTTTCCGGCAAGTTTGTCGTCGGAACTTGAACATGAAGTGGACGATCAGATGCCGAAACGTGAACGATAGAAACGGGACGCCACGGTTTCCCCCAGCCTTGAGGATCTCTCCATGTCGAACTCGCTTCATGAACGGAACGCACAAGAAGCGAATGCCGCTCGGCCTGCGAGAGGGACAATGTCCGTATCGCAGCGCAGCATTCGCCCGCATCGGCTCCATCGGAGAACAACCTCAGCACGAACAGACGCCAGCCTTCGAGCGTCTCTTTCTGCATCGGGAATCCGAACCGATTGGCGGAACCGGAAGTCGTCATCCAGTGGTACATATCCCGCAGCAGCGCGATGTCTCTCGATTTGAGAGACCGCCACAACAGGCAGACCAGGATTAAAACTCCCCACAAACTGACCATCTTGTACGTCCAGTAAATCAAATTTTCGCGCATCTCATCTCTGCCGGAAAAATCTTCCAGACAGCCATCCCCATGGGCTAAGAAAACCTTGTGGCCCTACTCAAATTGGATGGAAAAAAAGTAACAAATCAGACAATCTCGTCCGTTCCTTTTCACCATCCTTCAATCTGTTAAGATGCCCTGAAGAAACATGACATCACAGATGAAAACAAGAACTGGTGAAAATTAAGGGACGAGAACATACTCCCTGAATGCAAGAACTGAGCAAAAAACCGAAATGGCGGAAAGGAATTCGGATCATCAACCTATCGAACCGATTGACACAGTCCGCATTGTGGTATCTTAACCTTATACTAACAAAGCAAGTGAGATGT
>JAQCEJ010000012.1 GCA_027618475.1 Planctomycetota bacterium
GGTTGGGGGTTGGGGGCGAGTCAGAGGGTATACGCCCCCCATCCTGATCGTGTCTGGTTCTGGCTCTCGACTATTCCTTCGCTGTCACTTCTCGTTCGGGATGAATCATCATCTGGGCGGTTAAACCGACGCGCAGCAGATCGTCGCGGTTGGGAACTTCGGCCCATACGCGAAACAGACTCGATGTGGGAACAACCGCTTTGTCGATAAACGTCACGCGGCCTTCGAAAATCTCGTTTTCGATTTCCAGATCCACATCGGGGATATCGAGTTTCACCGAGACGGGAGTGCCGGGACGAACACGCAGTCGATCTTTAATGTTGAGATAGCCCTCCACCCGCAAGTGGTCGGTATTCATCAATTCGAGCACGGGATCTCCCTGTCGCACGGCTTCGCCTTTGTGCTTGTAGATGCGCGTAACCGTCCCCGTGAAGGGGGCTTTGACATGGTAGCTGTTCAAATCGGCGAAGGCTTCGTCGCGCGAAAGTTTATTCAACATAAAATCGTGCTCGGCTTTTTCGACCTGCAACTCGCCTCGTTCCATGGCCAACTTCAGCTTGTCCAGTTCGAGTTGCGTCACGGCACCTTTTTTTCTTACCTCCAGCATGATTTCATATTCTTTTTTGGCAACCTCCCAGGCCTTCTCGGCATATCGGATGTCGATGTCATCCGTCGCTTTTTCTTTGGCAAGAGTATATCGGGCTTGTGCCACGTCATCCTGTAACCGGGCGATGATGGCGTCCGCCTCAACTAAATCACCCTCTTTGACCGATACTTCGGCGAAGACCCCGGGCCGATCGGTCGACAACACAGCGACATCAACCGGCGTAATCCGGCAGTCTTCAATAAGAATCGGGGAATCGGCGGCTTTCGAAGTTCCCTTTGTCAGCTTCGCATTCTGCCCCCAGACGATCTCCGGCAATATCGTCCCGGCACACAAACACGATGTCGCAACAATCACAACAGACACGAGCCAGCGACTCACCTTCGATCGATTCGACAACGTTGTAACTGATGGCATGGCAAAGTTCCTCGATCTGTCTATTGAACCCAAATGGCGAGGGAAAATGCATTCACATCGTCCCGAAAAACTCGCCCCCTGTGGGTCATGTCGTTGCTTGATAAGACGAATGCGGAATGAGAATAACAAAACGACTCGGTATCGATTCGACCTCCGCCTATAATGTAAGTCCGCTCTATTTATATGCACGCGACGTTTCCACTCCAACCCGAATTCCTGTAGATTACGGTGACGGGGTGGTTTTTGTTGATAATGTCCATTTTTCCGAGGCGTATCTTGAGCGTGTCGCATCGATGATGCGGCGTGTTATTGAATTCGATGTTCTCGCCGAAGTCGGTCCAGCTATTTGTCAAAATTCGACCGAAATACCCGATAATACTTGCCCGGCAATCCGACATTATCTCGATTCCTTCAGTTCGTTTGAAACCATTAAGTCAACTCAGAACGTAACGTCGTATCATGTGGAATTTCGACACCGCCGCGCTGAATGTCGACGTCGTCTGTACGTGGGGATACATCGGTCCCGGCGCGGGGATGACCTTTCTCGGGTCGTTTCTGGTCTTGCTGGTTGCGTTCTTTTTGCTGCTGATCTCGATTCTCACCTGGCCGTTTCGTTTCGCCATTCTCTCGACCCGCCGGTTGCTGCGCGGCATCAAAGGGGAAACAGACCGCGTGATTGTGCTCGGTCTCGACGGACTCGACCCACAGCGCGTTCGCCGTATGATCGCGCAAGACCGCCTTCCTCATCTGAAGAAACTCGCCGACGAAGGGACGTTTACAGATCTGGGGACCACGCTACCTCCGATCTCTCCGGTGGCATGGTCGTCGTTTCAAACGGGTGTGAACCCCGGTAAACATTGCATCTTCGATTTCCTCAACCGCGATCTGCGAACCTATCTACCGGAGTTGTCGTCGGTCAGGATCACCGAGAAAACCGGTGGCGGATTCTGGTCGCGTTTCGGTCTCGGCGGAAGTTCGATTCGATTGCTCCGCAAAAGTCAGCCATTCTGGAAAATACTCGGCGAGAACGGCATCTTCAGCACGATTCTCCGCGTACCGATTTCGTTTCCCCCTGAAAAGTTTTACGGGTTGTCTCTCTCAGCGATGTGCACACCCGACATTCGAGGCACTCAGGGTACATTCACGTTTTATACGACCGACCCCGACGAAACCGAACAGGCGACCGGCGGATTGTGCATACCCGTTCGGCGGGACGGCAATCGTATCGAAACCAGACTCCCCGGCCCCCCTAATCATCCCGGCAACACGCCTGAAGATTTCGAAGTCAAACTGACGATCAACATCCTCCCCGGCAAAAACAAAATCACCCTGCAAGTCGGCGACGAGAAACGTTCGCTCTCATTGAATGAAGACTCCGGCTGGGTGCGGCTGACGTATCGTTGCGGGTGGTTTACCAAAGTCCGGGCGATCTGCCGGTTTCGATTAGAATCGCTCGAACCTCATTTTCGATTATATGTCTCGCCGATTCATCTCGATCCAGAACGTCCCGCGATGCCTATTTCGCATCCGACCTATTATTCGATTTATCTCGCGAAACTGCACGATGCCTTCGCCACGCTAGGATTGGCCGAAGATACCTGGGCTCTCAACGCCGGAAAGATCGGCGAGGGCGCGTTTCTCGAACAGGCGTATGTCATTCACGACGAACGTTCGCGGATGTTCCTCGATGCGATTCGACGCATGCCGCGCGGGTTGAGCGTCTGTGTGTTCGACGCCTCTGACCGCATTCAGCATATGTTCTCTCGGCATGATAACGTCGACCATCCCGCCAACGTCGGGAAAGACAACGTCACATACGCCAACGCCATCGACGAAATGTACGAGCGAATTGATAAGCTCGTCGGCGATGTCGTCAACGAAATTGGCGAGAATGAAGTGTTGATGGTGATCTCCGATCATGGATTCACCGATTTTCGCCGGGGTGTGAATCTCAACGTCTGGCTGAAACAGAATGGCTATCTCGTCTTGCAGGAGGGGGTGAAGGAAGGGGAATATCTCTCGGCTGTCGATTGGTCGAAAACCAGAGCCTACTCGTTCGGCCTCAGCGGGATCTATATCAATCAAGAGGGCCGCGAAGCGAAGGGAATCGTCGCGAAAGACAAAGCCGACGTTTTACGAAAAGAACTCGCGCAAAAATTAACCGGTCTGATCGATGAAGAATCAAAGACGCAGGCGATACGCCAGGTTTACGACAGCCATATGGCATATCAAGGGCCGTATAAAGGGGATGGCCCCGATCTGATCGTCGGTTACGATAAAGGTTACCGCGCGAGTTGGGATAACGCCGTCGGCCGAACCGACGGTCCGGTGTTTCACGATAACACCCGTTACTGGAGCGGCGATCATTGCGTCGATCCGAGCCTCGTGCCGGGTGTGTTTTTCTCAAACTATAAATGGGATGACGACAACCCGGGGATTATCGATCTCGCACCGACGATCTTGAAACTGTTCGGCGTGAACCCCCCCGGATACATGGACGGCAAGGCGATGACTCGAGTGACCGACACCATTCAATCCGAAACGAAACCAGAGGCCCCCGCGAAAGAACTGGTACCGATGAAATGAGGTCCGTCCCACTTCATGCGAATGCTCCGCATTCTCGATTTTTCGGGCCAAAACGATTAACGAAATATCTTCCGCCGTGCAACCACTTTCTCGCGAAGTGAGAAGCGAAAATCCAGATATGACGAACGAACCAGGACAAAGCCATTCCTTCAACCGGCGAAGATTTCTTCAAGCCGCCGGGGCGGCTGCGCTTGCCGCCGGGTGTGGACGAACGCCCCGAACGAATGACGGACCTCTCGAACGTATGATCGTTCTTGGGATCGACGGCATGGATCCCCAACTGTTGAAACAGTTCATTGCCGAAGGGCGCATGCCGAACTGCAAACGACTGATCGAACGGGGCTCGTTTCACGAACTGGCGACCAGCAATCCTCCGCAAAGTCCGGTCGCGTGGTCGAATTTCATTTCCGGGACAAATTCCGGCGGGCACGGGATCTTCGATTTCATTTCCCGCGATCCGGAAACAATGAAGCTGTTTCACTCGACCACCAAACTGGTCTCGGGGGGTGAGCCCATTAAAGTCGGAAAGTATGTGATTCCCACCGGAGCGGGACACATCGAAAACCTGCGACACGGACCAACATTTTGGGACGAACTCGAACGCGCGGGGGTCGATTGTACCATTCTCCGTATTCCGGCAAATTTTCCTCCAACGGGTGAAGAAGCGACGTCACTCTCGGGCATGGGAACGCCCGACATCCAGGGAGGATACGGGATCTTCACCTGGTTCACCGACGACATCAAAGCGCGCAGTCGCGATGTCTCGGGGGGACGTATCGAACGCATGCCGTTCAAGAATCACATTGCCGACTGCCGATTATACGGCCCGCCGAACGAATTCCTCGCAGGCAGCCCACGCGCCGAACTTCACTTCAAAGTCTATCGCGATCCCGAACGCGACGCGGCGAAAATCGTCATCGGCGACCAGGCGATCGTTCTGCAACAGGGTGAATGGAGCGACTGGGTCGTCGTGCGATTTACGCTGCTCCCCTACGCCGCCGAAGTTTCAGGAATCTGTCGCTTGTATCTCAAGAGCGTACACCGTCCGTTCGGGTTGTACGTTTCGCCGGTAAACATCGACCCCGCCGATCCGTCTGTGCCGATTTCGACACCTCCTGATTACTCGAAACGTCTCGTTAAAGAACTCGGCTACTTCTACACACAAGGGATGATCGAAGACACCCACGCTCTCTCACAGGGTATTCTCGACAATAACGAATATCGCGAACAGGCGATGTTCGTGCACGAAGAGCGAATGCGATTCTTCGAACACGAACTCGCACGGTTCACCGGCGGGTTTCTCTTCTTCTACTTTTCGTCGCTCGATCTCAGCTCGCATATGTTCTGGCGGACGATGGACCCTTTACATCCGCTTTACTCCGAAGAACTCGCGAAAACACAAGGTGATTTTCTCGCCGAACTCTACGGAAAAGTCGATCGGGCGATCGGGCTGGCGCTCGACCGGTTCGACAAGAACAGCTGGGTGATGGTCATGTCCGACCACGGATTTACATCGTTCCGCCGGCAGTTCAATTTGAATTCGTGGCTGCTCGATCAGGGCTATCTGCGCACCAAGGGTCAGGCGAAACGGGATGGTTCGACGTTGTTCGAAGGGGTCGACTGGGAACGGACTCTCGCCTATGGTGTGGGACTCAACGGCTTATACCTCAATATCAAAGGCCGTGAAGCCTATGGCAAAGTGAATCCTGGGAACGAAGCGAACAACTTGGCAAACGAGCTCGCCACGCGATTGGAACAGGTGAAAGATCCCGACAACGACGAAGCGGTCATTCTCAAAGTCCATCGTTCACGAGAGATTTATCAAGGCCCGTATGCCGATACCGGCCCCGATTTGATCATCGGATACAACCGTTATTACCGTGCCTCGTGGGATACGATTCTCGGCGGATTCCCGCGTGAACATGTTCTTGACAACACCGACAATTGGAGCGGCGACCACTGCATCGACCCCAGCTTCGTTCCGGGAGTTCTATTGAGCAATCGACCCTTGCAGGGGATGTATCCCCGACTGGAAGACCTTGCTCCGACGATTCTGGCCGGGTTTGACATCAAAGCCCCCGAGGGAATGACCGGCAAAAGTCTATACTAGAACTGGTTTCATAACCCGGTTTGATGCTGGCTATTGCAGGCTGATTGCGATGTTCGATAATACGATTTCATGCACTTTACCCGATATCCGACTCTTGACTCATCGGAGTGATCATGTCCGCTAAGATTCCTGTGGCACTCATCACACACGCCGGTGGCGCCCATCTTGGTGCCTACTACGCCGGACTGGCAGCCTCTGAAGACGTCGAATCGGTCGTTCTTGCTGATCCGGACGGTAACGCCGAAGGGCCGGCACGGCAACAACTCGGCGATCGCCTCAAGAAAGTCTATTCGAGTGCGGGGGAACTCTGGCAGAACGAGCACCCCAAAATGGCTCTTGTCAGCATGGAAGCGAAAGTCGCGCCCCCCTACATTGCACAGGCTCTTGAAGCCGGAGCAAATGTACTCGCCGAAAAACCGGCCTGCATTCGCATCGATGAATTCGCCGAAATCGCCAAGCTCGCCGACTCGAAGCATCTCGAAATCATGTTGGCGTTTGCCAATCGCTTGCATCCTTCAATCATCACAGCGAAACAATTGCTCGCCGAAGGAGCACTGGGTGATCACTACGGCATGGAGATGCATCTCATCGCCGATCAAACTCGCCTGACCCGTCCCGAGTATCACAAGCAGTGGTACGCTCACAAATCGCGCGGCGGAGGGGGACATCTCATCTGGCTGGGAATTCACTGGCTCGATCTGGCGATGTATCTCGAAAACGCTTCGATCGTCAAAATCGCGGGCTTCATCGCAAATGTCGGAGGGCAGCCGATCGACGTTGAAGACTCTGCTGCCGTCGCTCTGCAATTCGAGAATGGAACACTGGGCACATTGACCTCGGGATACTACCTCGACAAAGGATATCATTCTCACATCCGACTCTGGGGCTCACTCGGCTGGATGGAGCTGCAACTGACCGACGAGATGCCCCTTCGCTGGGTCAGTCGTCAAAAAGATCGGCCCGAAGGAGAACAAACAGCCAAAGCGACCGGCCCTGAAGGATACACGCCGTTCGTCCAGGCCTGCGTCAGAAGTTCGGCGGGCCTCGCCGAACCTCCGGTGACGACCGTCGATAGTCTGCGAGCACTAAAGGTCGTTTACGGAGCTTACGACGCCGCACGAACGGGAACGACTCAGGAATTGTGACGGGGTCGTGTCGACCTCATCGCGACATGGCAAAACGGGTTCGCGCCATCTTGCACCCTCGTGTTTCTCGATGATGCATCTACGGCTCGTTTGCGCGGTTTATTTTCTCGTTCCCACTTCTGTGACCCGATTTTTTGCCGCATTTCGCTCAGCTCAGTCTCGAATTTCACCGTTTCACAAACAAATTCGGAAAAAACATGAACACAAATTCATGGAAATTTCATGTCTGATCGGTATCATTTTGAGTTGACGGATGAGAGGAGGGAGAGAATACTGGATCAATATTGACTGATGCATTGCGAGATAACCTTTTGGATTCAGTTCGTCACCTTCGACATCGAACGGATAAACAATGGAATATACCTCTGTAGGAGTTGCTGCGATGAAATTCACCTGGCTGAGTCTCTCGATCGCCCTGATCTCACTCTCTGCTGTCACCACTCTTTCTGCCGGCGACTTGAATGTCGGCGACGACGCCCCCGAATTTCAAGCAATGGATGACACGGGCAAGCTCTGGAAGTCCTCCGATCACGTCGGCAAAAAAATGATTGTGGTCTACTTCTATCCCGCCGATCTCACGGGGGGTTGCACGAAACAGGCGTGTGGTTTTCGCGACGATCTGAAAACGCTCTCCGATAAAGACGTCATCGTGCTCGGAGTCAGCGGCGATTCGGTCAAGAATCATCAGCTGTTCAAAAAGGTCGAAAAGTTGAACTTCCCGCTTCTCGCCGATGAGAAAGGCGAAGTCGCCGATGCGTTCGGAGTTCCTTTCGACAAAGAAGAAAAGTCGATCGTTAAGGAAATTGCCGGAAAAGAAGAAACGCTGACGCGCGGCGGAACAGCGAAACGCTGGACGTTTCTGATCGATATGAAGGGAAAAATCGCTCTCAAGAATACCGAAGTCAACGCCGCCGAAGACAGCAAAGCGATTCTTAAAGCCGTTGCCGACCTGAAGTAACCGTTGTTGAGTGACCCGAGAAGGGGGAGTTGGTCGCAATTTGCCCGCCAATCTGCGACAATTACTTTCTTCGCGAATGAGATTTGTATCGGACCACTTCAATATGAAAAATGCGGAGTACAGGATCTCCGCCCGATTGACAAAAAATGATTCTTCTGAAAGGAACAGACATGCAGAAATTGTTGTCCATTGCTGCCGTAGGACTGCTGAGCCTCGCCGGTTATGCGGTCGTCGCCGGTGAAGCCGATTCGGGATTGAAGGTCGGAGATTCTCCGGCTGCGTTCAATGTCCTCGATTGCTCGGGACCGTCCGAAGGGACGAGCCTGTGCTATCGCTGCAAGTACGGCGCACGCCCGACCGTCGCCATCTTTACCCGCGAAATCAACGACGACGTGGTCTCGCTTGTACAACAGATCGACGAACAGGTCGGCGAAAACCAGGATAAGAAATTGTCGGCTTTCGTCGTATTGTTGACCGACGATCCCGATGCGAATCAGCCCAAATTGAAGAAACTGGCGACCGACAAGGGAATTAAGAACGTACCGCTGACCGTCTTCGACGGCGTGGCCGGTCCCCCCGAATACAAGCTCGCTGAAGGCGCAGCCGTCACCGTGCTGATGTGGAACAAGTCGAACGTCAAAGTCAACAAAGGTTTCGAAGAAGCCAAGTTGAGCAAAGATGATGTAACGACTGTCGCCAAAAACACGTCGAAAATCCTCAACTGATTTTCAAGCGTTACAACAAAACGTAAGAACGCCGGCAACCCAACGTTGCCGGCGTTTTTCGTTGAGGACGGGACGACTGACCGCAAAGTTGCAGCACAGGCTTTCGCTCGCAACGAAAATACTTAATCCAGCATAATGATGGCAGAATTTCTGAACCCCGTAGGGGTGGCCGTTAATAGCCTCTCCGAGGCTGAATGCCGGGCATGAACGCAAACCGCTTTTGTCGTCCGCAAGTTATTATTCCTTTGGGAAAGGCGTGGCCAACTCCGAAGATTGAAATGCAGCGCAATTATGATCGTCGGTCATACAGAGCCAACTGGACCCTCTGCACCAGGTGCAGTATCATCGACACATCAACTAAAGGATGCTTTCGATGTCGATGTCCCGTAGCGAGATTCGCAAGATTCAACAGGAGAAATGGGAATTCCTGTGGAACGAAATCGGCGAGCGTAATCCCTTCTGGCGAGCACGGGCTGCGGGACAAGACCTTTCTTTCGATGCCCTGTCGCAATTTCCCTTCACGACGAAAAGCGAACTCGTCACCGATCAATTGCAATCTCCGCTGTACGGTACCAATCTGACGTACCCGCGCACAACGTATTCGCGGCTGCATCAGACGTCGGGAACGACCGGCCAACCGATACGCTGGCTCGATACGCCTGAAAGCTGGAACTGGCTGATTCAATGCTGGTCGCAACTGTTTCAACTCATCAGCATCACACGGGACGATCGTTTTTGTTTTCCGTTCTCGTTCGGACCGTTTCTGGGGTTCTGGGCCGGTTTCGAAGGGGCCCTTGATCAGGGAAACTTCAGCATCGCCGCCGGAGGAATGTCCACATCCGCCCGGTTGAAACTCATCTGCGAACACGAGATCACCGTCGTGTGCTGCACGCCGACGTATGCTCTGCGCATGGCCGAAGTTGCTCGCGAGGAAGGATACGATCTGCCCGCAACGGCAGTCCGCATTCTGCTCGTCGCGGGAGAACCCGGGGGCTCGATTCCCGCAATTCGTCGGCAGATCGGAGAAGCCTGGGGAGCACGCGTCATCGATCATTGGGGGATGACGGAACTCGGTCCTATGGCGATCGAACCGGTCGACCATCCCGCGACATTAACACTTCTCGAAACCGAATGCATACCGGAGATCATTGATCCGGCGACAGGCTCGGCCGTTTCACCGGGGGAACTCGGCGAACTCGTGATGACCAATCTCGGACGCCTTGGTTCCCCTCTGATTCGATATCGCACAGGTGATCTCGTCCGCGCTGTATCCGTGGAGGATGGATTTCTACGGCTGGAAGGAGGCATTCAGGGGCGCGTCGACGATATGATGACCATCCGTGGCAACAACGTCTTTCCTTCCGCGATCGAAGCCGTCATTCGTGAATTTGACGATGTCGCCGAGTATCGCCTGGAGTTACGGACGACACGGGCGATGAATCATTTGCACATCGAGATCGAACCGCGGGCAGAATCGGCCGATCACAGAAATTCATTGTCGACCGACGAGTTGATCGAAGCCATTCGCCAGCAACTCCGCGATCGATTTCATTTTCAGGCCGAGGTCGTTCCCGTCGCCGTTAACAGCCTCCCCCGATTCGAAATGAAAGGCCGGCGATTTGTTCGGCGCGAGGTGTCTGCGGAGTAGATGACGCTACTGTCGGCAGCCGATCACTAAACGGCGAAGATTTGCGAATTCATACTTCAACATTTCTGCGGAAAATTTTACATGTTCTGTCGCGGCACGATCGTCTCGATTCGTACGGTTTGACAAAAATGTAAAGTTCAACGTCATCGATAAAATCCCCTCTTACAACATGCTTAATCCGTCGACTCGCCCCCTTCCTTCCTGACCGGTTCAATTATCGAAATCGTTCGCTATCTGGAACTTAAACTCACTCTTGCAGGCCGCAAAGTTTTCGTGAGCGGTTCTTCCCGGACGATGTTCAAGTCCGTCATGGCAGGAGTCGATCAAGAGAAAAGATTCTGGATACTCGTGTTGCACCAGGGAGCAGGTGTGTATGACGTCGGATACCGTTCGGGACAAGATGCGTCTCGGCTTTTTAACCACCGTACAAACGCCTGAAGGAAGTTTCGTCGGAGGGTTGCTGGTGACGAACCATATGGGGCGTCCACTGGAGTTTCAGTGCACCACACCCATTAAACCGAACGCGACCCAACAGATTCTGTACGGTCCAACCCTCAAGCCGTTTTTGATGGGTGAGTTGATCAGTAAGACCCTGGTCGAGAGGGTTGGCATCGCCCCTGACATTCTGTTGACCGAACAGGAAGAAGTTCTCGAACTTCGCCCGCACGTGAATGTTCCGGTGGGACTCATTTCCTTACCCGCTCGCGTAAAAAAAGCGATCGCTGACAAATCAGGTTCGATTGGGGAGAATTCCGTGACATCGGACGCGGCCGAAGCATCCAGCGAGGGCAATATTTCCTCACCGGCACAATCGTCAGAGGGAGCCCCTTCGGAAAAGCAAGTCCGGTTGGGAAGGCAATGGCTCCGATTTCATGCGAGTCACGACGACGATCGGGTCAAAGTTTCCGAATCGTCAAAGAGCATCTCTGCCGATGCCGATTTGCTTGAGCCATTCGAACGGGTTCGCGAAGCCTTAATGGAGGCTTCGCGCAACGGAGCAGGACGTTGAGCGAACTTCAGTCGATGATTGTCACTCCTTCACCAGAGGCCGTATCGGTACACCCGCAATCGATACCGATCGAAACATCGAGTTCTTCTTTCTCCAACTGGGGACTCGACATACACGCCTCGGGGATAAACGGCGCTCTCAAGCGTTGGCCGAAGCTCGATTGTCAACAGCTGGCCTTGTACGACCGTTTGCCGCTCGAACCGAGCTGGAAACCTTACTGGCCCCGTCCGAAAACGTTTCGCATGACGTTTCCGGACGGACTTGAGTTTCTTCCCCCGCCGAAAGAAAAAACGTCCGAACCCGAACAGGCCGGCGAAAAACCCGTCCCCGAAACCGGCGGCGGCGACGAAGCGGCCGATGCCGCCACTCCCCGGAAGCGAACACGGTTGAAACCTCCTTCCGATGCGCTTTCACTGGAAGACCGCTTGTTTTATCTGTTGCAACCGCCGCTCGAAACATGGCTCGCGGGACAAGAATTGATCATGCCGTTCGAGCCGTTCCCTTATCAGTACGAAGGAATTGCCTGGCTCTTCTCGCAAGGAGCGGCATTGCTCGCCGACGAAATGGGACTCGGCAAAACCATGCAGACGATCACAGCGATTCGATTACTCCTTCGCAGTGGACAGGTCCGCAAGATCTTATTGATCTGCCCGAAACCACTCATTCCGAACTGGCAACGCGAATTCAAAACATGGGCCGAGGAATTACCGGTCACACTGTTGGAAGGGGACGCCGCTCGCCGCAAAATGCTGTGGACGATGCCTGGCATACCTATCTTGCTTGCCAACTACGAACTGATGGTCCGCGACATGGAAGCCCTCGAAGACGACGAGCGGCCCAAGTTCGATCTTGTCGTGTTGGACGAAGCCCAACGCATCAAAAATCGCAACTCGCGCACATCCGAAACGGCGCGGGCCATTCCCCGCAAACGAACGTGGGCTCTCACCGGCACGCCGATCGAAAACCGGCCGGAAGAATTGGCGTCGCTCTACGAATTCATGGAAGTCATCCCGCCGCGCGGCACTCCCGACTTACGGCAACTGATGAAACTCTCGAAAGAATTTATTCTCCGCCGGACCAAAGATCTGGTGATGAAAGACCTCCCGCCCCGTCTCGATCGCGAAGAGTATCTCGACCTCAACCCCGCACAAGAATATGCGTATCGCGTGGCCGAAAAAGAAGGGATCATTCAGCTCAACGAACTCGGCGAATCGATCTCGGTGCAACACGTGTTCGAACTGGTGCTGCGCTTGAAGCAGATCACGAATTACGATCCGCTGACCGGCGAAAGTGCCAAACTCGACCGTCTGATGGCAGACATGGAAGAAATTTCGGCTAGCGGCGGCAAGGCGATTCTCTTCAGCCAATGGACGAAAACAATCGACTGGATCGCCGCGAAAATGGAAGGCCGCAACTTCGGCGAGCTGATCTATCACGGCGGAGTTCCCACAAAGAAAAGGGAACCGATTCTCAAGCAATTCAAGGAAGACCCGAATTCGCATTTGTTGCTGATGAGTTACGGCACCGGCGCCGTGGGACTTAATCTACAATTCGCTGGTTACGTATTTTTGTTCGACCGCTGGTGGAACCCCGCCGTCGAAGACCAGGCAATCAACCGCGCGCATCGCATCGGCCAGAAGACGAAGGTCATCGTGACGAAGTTCATCTCGAAGAACACGATCGAAGAACGCATCGACCTCGTCTTACAGCAAAAACGCGAACTCTTCGCCGCGGTGTTGGGCGACGGAGATAACACGAACGTTTCGCTCAGTTTGAACGCCTCAGAAATTTTCGGCTTATTTGATCTCAAGGCGCGTCACGGGAAAGGGACGAGAAAAATCGCCCCGCCGACGGTCAATTCGGATGCAGCCGATACAGCGGCGTGAAGGGATCGCTGTGTTCAGACCGTCCCCTGAATGATATAACAACGTGGCGTTGTATGTGTTCCGTCATCGGGCCAGCGTCTGATGTGCCAGTCCACTGGAGCCAGTCATGCGACATTATTTCTGCGCAATTCTCTCGGTATCGCTCTTTCTCTGCACCGAAACTATTTTTCACTCTGTGATGCTTCGGGCACAGAGCAAAGACACGACATTAAAATCCGTCGCTGCGGGAAAAGCGCTGGTCACGGTCAATGGCACGCCAATTACGACCGCTTCAGCCGAATTGTGGATGATGATGCACGCCATACCAACATCACAGAGAGAGGCGTTTCAAGAACAGGCCACACAGTTGCTTGTCGACGAAGAACTCGTTGCCCAATTCCTCCGCAGCCGACGCATCGAGGCGTCCGAGATGGCGATCGACAAGATGATCATACGCTGGAAAAAACTCGTTGCTGCCGAAAAGCGCGACCCCTCCGAATGGCTCGGGAAGCATGGGATTTCCGATTCGATGTTACGAGAGACTTTATCGCTCATGCCGCGCTGGGATGTTTATCTGAACGAGATTGTGACGCGGGACACATTAAACGAATACTTCGAGTCACACCGTCAGGAATTCGACGGCACGCGCGTACGCGTCAGTCAGATTATGAAAAAACTTTCCTCCGATGCCACCGAACAGGATGTCGCAGCGGTTCAAGCCGAACTCACGACACTGAAATCGAAAATTGAATCGGGGAGCCTCACCTTTGCCGATGCGGCGAAAAAACATTCCGAGGCACCCAGCAGATCCCAAGGGGGAGACATCGGCTCGTTTACGTTTCGCGGCGTGATGGCAAAGGAAATCACCGAGGTCGCGTTTCAATTGCAACCAGGTGACATCAGCGAACCGTTTCGCAGCCCCTTCGGCATACATCTGATCGTTGTCACCGATCGTCAAGCGGGACAACTGAGTCTGGAAGACGTTCGTGCTCAAGTCCTTGAAGAACTCGGCCAGAGCATTTGGACTTCCACCGTGACGGAACTCCGCGACAAAGCCGATATCCAATAGACGAAACGTGCGGGTCAGTAAGATCCGTCGTTTCGTACTTTCACTCATTCGAATATCGGGGTATCGTCAGAGGGAGCCACTTCATTGGCCGTCGCCGTGGGCGATTCCGCCGCCGAATGGGTAACGATGCGTGGATTTGCTGCATCGGCTGATACGGCAGGAGTGTTTTTCTGTTCGCGAAACGAGTTCGTCACGGGGTCGGAGATCGAAAAATATGGATCTCCACTCATCGGTGCCGTGCGGTTCATGCGCCATAATCGATGGGGCTGCAGCTCGTGCTTCATCATTTCACATCCGCCGGTGACGAGGATGCCGACGATTAAGAGTGTGCCACGAACATCGAGACCTATGGTTTTTGTGCGATTCATCGTCAATCTCTGTTCTTGTTGAACTGACGCATACACCACGAGTGACGATATTCCCGCCGAATGACGGTCTCGATCGAATCAACTGGTTGTGTCAGCGTCCTTTGCAAGTCGAAATAGCGAACGAGTCACCCGAACAGATCAATGCTTGCCGGGAGAACAGATATTACATTCATGCTGGATCGCGGGAGGCAGGAATGTGGTAAGCCAACGGGTATAACGCCATGGGAATGGTTGAAAGGTGAGGAACCAACTGACAAAGTTCGTCCTGAAGGGGGCGGGATTCTAATGGTAAACGGATCGGTCATCAAGAGAGGTTTTTGCGATACCGTCTGTTATAGTGACGTGCAGACGACAAAAACTGAAATAGACGGTCGCATTGACCCGTCTTTGCAAATTTTTCATTTCTGGATGGGCATGAAGACAGGAACGGCAGGCGTATCTCATGCAGTGGTTACCTTTCGATCACTACACGTTCGAGAGTGAAGCGACGCCGGAGGAATTAGCCGCCCGATGGAACAATGTGACTACGGCACGATCAGGATCTTTGGCAAACGGTGTCGAGTTTCGCGGCGATGTCACAACGAACGGGTTTCGGTTGCGTCCGACATATCTACTTCTTAAGCCGTTTGTCCCCGTGATCTACGGGCGGTTCGAATCGTGCGCCAGGAAGACGATCATTCACGTGGACGTGGTTCTCAGCACCAGGTGGTTGCTTTGGCTTGCCGCTCCCTTTATTCTGTTCAACGTGCTGGTATTTCGGACGGGCCAAAATGTTGTCATCTGGTCGTGCGGATTGCTGGTGACGGCCTGGTTTTTCAGTATGTTGGCTTTTTGGGGCGACGCCGGGCGTTTGCGACAGAAACTCTCCGACGCCTTTCGCTGAAGCTATGATACAATGGCGATTTCGTGACCGTCATGCGTACTGGAAATCCCTCGGCGTTTTCAAACCGACGAGCTCTATCTGTGCCGACTGAAGTGCGGCACGCCACCAACCCTCCATATAGGACGAATCTCGACGATTATGGCTCTTTCGACGGAAGAGTATATTGTGTGGCTGGAGACGGAGCGTCAGTTGATATGGCCGCAGCCTGCTCCCATTGTTCCCGCCAAAGCGACGCCGTATCTTAAAAAGCTCCCTGGTATCCGTGCGGTGTTGTGGAACTTATACGGAACATTGCTGCACATCTCAGAAGGCGAATTGTTGTTTTTCCATCCGCAGCCGATACGGATACAGATCGCACTCGACAAGACGATTCACGAATTCAACATGTGGCAGAGCATGACGCGGAAACCTGGGGCACCGTGGGAATATCTGCTTCCAAAATATCGAGAACTGATCGACGCCGCAAAAATGAGGGCGACCAACAAGAAGGGTGACGTTCCCGAGATCGATTCGGTGCAGATCTGGGAAAAACTGATCAGCCGGCTGGAACAAAAAGAATATCAATACGACGTCTCGTTTTACGGGGATCGCGAAGAATTGGCTGAAAAAGTTGCCTATTTTTTTCACGCCAGTCTGCAGGGAGTTGATGTCTATCCCGGAGGATTGGAGACGATGCAGGCCATAATTGCCGCAGGATTTCGTCAGGGACTTCTCGCCGACGTTCAGAGTTTCTCACTCCCACAATTGTTGCGAGTCATGGGCCGAAGCGGTAAACTGCATGAACTGACAGAAATTTTTACACCCGGCTGTGTGACGCTTTCCATCGCTCGGGGAGTTCGCAAGCCGTCGCTGTCGTTGTATGAAGCCTGTGTCGACCAATTGGAAGAACTTGGCGTTCGTCCAGAGTCGATTCTGTATATCAGTAATCAATTGACTGATGATTTGGCGGTTGCCAAGCGAGTCGGTATGCGCACGGCGCTGTTCGCCGGTGATAAGACATGCCTACGCGCACGTAGCGATGATTTGAAAAACCCCGAGATGAAACCCGATCGACTTTTCACAGAGCTTCCTCAGGTACTTCAAATTTTGGGCCTTTGATTCAGAGTTTCGAGTTTCATTTTCTCCCCGAAAACAGATTTAGTACGCATCCGATTATGTGCATTCCAATAGACGCTTTTGAATCGAACCAGGTCAGACAACTTATCTCCGGCAGGTCCGCCGTCGATGGTCGTCGTAACTCGAAAACGGCCCTTCGGCCGTTATTGCGGAGGTAAACAACAATATGCCTCCCCCACCGCTGTTCGATTTATCGCAAATTGATTTCGATAAGCCACTTTACGATCTGGACGAGATTCGCAAGATCAATCCGCAACGGTACGAAATGGAACAGTTGACGGCCATTGTGCATGTCGACACCGAAAACCATGCCATCATCGGCTATAAAGACGTCACCGATGACGAATTCTGGATTCGTGGGCATATGCCCGGTTACCCGTTGATGCCCGGAGTCGTCCTTTGTGAATGTGCTGCACAACTCGCCGGTTTTTATTCCCGCAAATACAACTTGCTTGAAGGGGATTTTCTGGGTTTCGGCGGCGTCGAAGAAGTTCGCTTTCGCTGGCCTGTTTACCCGAACTCGCGATTGATCTTGATGGCCCGCCTCACCGAACTTCGCGGCCGCCGAGCGGAATTTCAGTTTCAAGGATATGTGAAAGAGACCATGGTCTTTTGCGGAAAGATGATGGGGGTTCCCATCAATCGGATTTTGATACCGGCACCCTCGAAACCGACCGATGCGTCCCCATCGACCGCGGTCGATGGCGCGACAGATACATCGAATTGATTGGGATTGTCGCGATATTTCCGTTGATTTCTTTCGGTTCTTTCCGAACATCAAAACGCACCTAAGCTGCGTTAGAACGCCTTGAAGCAGGTGACTGCCGTACGATCCGCCATGCCTGGTTCTCCACCAACAAACGATCTGAAGCCGTACTTTTGCGTGTTGAACGACCTCGACGGATCCATTCTCTGGTCGAGGATGTTCGGTAACGATCACCCTGTCGTTCTCGACATCGGTTGCGGACGGGGAATGTTTCTGGTCAAACATGCCGAGGATCATCCTGAACTGAACATCCTTGGCATCGAAATCGACTACCGGGAGGGACGTCACGGTGCCGCCCGCCTGCAACGCCGACACCTGAACAATGCGCGCGTTCTCGGCGGCGACGCCCGCATCGCTCTCGAAAAATATGTACCACCTCGATCGGTCCACGAGGCCTATATCCTCTTTCCCGATCCGTGGTGGAAGCGTCGACATCGAAGACGTCGATTGTTCACCGACGTCTTCGTTCATCATGTTCGAGAGGTTCTTCGGCCGGATGGTGTGCTGAATGCCTGGACCGATGTCGAAGAGTACTTCGAAGTGATTGCGGCACTCATGAATCATCATCCGGGTTTCATCGCTCTCGAACCGCCGGAGGAAAAACCGGCCGCTCACGATCTCGACTACCACACGAGTTTCGAACGGAAACGCCGGCAAGCCGGTGAAACCATCTACCGCGGCCGCTGGAAGAAAAAGAACATAGAACCTTCGTAAGGCCCATACGGATTCTGATAAACGAATGCCCGGCGATGACGCCTCTCTGCAATCGGAGCGTCGGAACCCTTATGCCAGGACGTCGGTCATTGCGGTGGTAAGCTGTTCGTCGATATTCGGTTCACACAGGCAGACCGAGACTTCATAGCCCCCTTGAGGGAACGCCTCTTTCACCGGAATATACCATGGACCTCCGTCGCCATAAGCGGCCGTCGCAACGAATCCCTCCGGTTTGATCGACTGTGCCCGAAGCTGGTATTCGAGAAAACATTCCGCCGGCAGGTGCAACATAACGACATCGCCGAGATGCAACGCCGTAATTCGCAGCGGAACTTTGTTCTCGCACCGTCGCAACCATGTCAACATGTACGAGGGACGATTTCGATTGACGACGGCGTTATCGTGATTCGAAATATTCTTCTCGATCTCAGCCGCGTCTAGCGTACTTCGCGGCGTGGGAACGAATTCGTGCATCTTCCAACCAACCGACGTCAACGGCCGACGTTCGAGTTTCTCTTCGGATGCGACGATCCCCGCGTACATGCGATCGGTTAACCGCACGCGCGATTCGGGTGTCCCGTCGTTGTATTTGCCCGCGGCGATGTTTCCCGAACATCCGGTGAAGTAAATGTGAGTGCAATCGGGCTCATCCTGCTGACGTCGTTTACGGGCCAGACCGGCGAAGTCGCTGCTGACGCGACCGTCTCCGTAGTAACTCATCGGATGGGTGGCGTAAAAATGCATCGCGATGATTTTTTCATCGCCATCGTAAAAGGCGATCGTCTTCAGCCAAGGGTCGATCAATCCTTCGGGAAGCTGCTGATGGACGGGATCTTTACTCGCACTGCCGCGCCAGTTGACGAGTTTTCCCTCGTCGTTGAGGATCCTGCGATTGGAGGCCACCATTTCGACTTTTCCCTGGCCGGTGGAAATGTGCGTCACCGAGCGCGGCGTTTTTAATGCTTCTTGCACGGCTTTCTTCCCTCGCATCAGACACTCATCGAAGTATTCGAGTTCGACGATGTGCGGCAAATCTTTTTGAGCCAGCACCAGCCGTTCTGATTCAAGGCAGGCAAATGGTGCGTTGTGCTGATGCACACAATGGACGGCAACTCGATCCGGGGTTGTTCCTGCCGCTTCGGCGAGTGCCGTTCGCCAGGCGAGATGGGCTTCGTTCAAGAGCCCGGTCCAGTCGACGGCGCAGACGACGATTGGCTTTTCGGGGCCGAGCAGCACATATCCAATCGCTTCGAGGGAATCGTCGAAATCGACGACCGGCTGAATCCAGCCTCCGCAGAGGGAATGTCCCTTAGGGGGGGTGACATCGAAGCGAAAGGGAGCCACAAGAAATCCCTGCTGATCTTCGCTCCGCGCAACGCCAGAAGACTGAGCCAGCGAACCGGCGAGTATACCCGCTGCCAGCGAACCGACCGAGCCCTGCACAAATTCTCTGCGATTGATTTCCACCATGTGAGTTTCTCCTTGGCCGATTCTTGGCAACGGGTCGGTCTGGTGATGAATGCGGACGGACTATTTTTTGGCACCACCGAATTTTCAGGGGATTTCCGTGCCACTTCTGGGCTCAGATCAGTATATTCAGTATTGCCTCTCTGAAGAAAGTCACTTCCGTTGATTCGCAGACGCTGCGAACTTCGACGTCATGATTCAATAGCATTTGTTCGTTGATTTCGAACATCGAAAATTGGCTCGCAGGAAGCGCGCGATCGAATTGATTGTTCTTCCATTTGAGATTCTTCAGGAGGCGCTCACCATGGTAGATCCCATCCGTGATGACGGTTTCGAACCGTCTCCCGAAGCCGCATCGCAAGATTCAGGAATTCTGCAACCACTGCACGATTCATCCGATTTGGGGCCGTTCAAGGTCTATGCTCGCGGACCGCTCACCGTCATCGGCTTCGGGGGCCAACCTCCTCCCGACATGCTCACCCTTACCCAGTTTCGACCGGCGCTTCAACAATTACTCTCGGAAGTGAAGTGCAACGTCCTGGCGATCGATCTCAGCGGAATTCCTATTATCCCCAGCGGACTGCTGGGACTGCTGACATCCTTCGGAAAATCGGGCATCGAAGTCCAATTGCACAACACGTCGAAAGACATTCAGGAAGTCATCGAACTGACCAAACTGAATGTGAAGATTCAGATTTCCTCATAAAGACGTATGGGGCCACTGTGGTTTAAGATCCCGAAGAGCGTCAACCGTTCGTCGCGTCCGGATCGAACAATAGCGGGAAGAACTTACCTCCCATCAATTCTCCCATTGGGACCGGGGGGACACCGTCGAGCAATGTTTCGTCACTTGCCGAACGAACGCCATCTTTGAAGACGTTGATGACCACCGCGCGACGGGGACGATCCGTTCTGTTCGCCTGCGAACCATGCACCATTAACGGGTGATGAAAACTGGCTTCTCCCTTTTTCAATTCGATCGGGACGGGGCAAAACTGACGGCGCTGTTCGGGAGTCAGTTGTGCCTGCACGGCTTCCATATTGTTCGCCAGATCGGTTCGTTCGAGGAGAGGCCAGCGGTGACTTTTCGGGACGTACTGTAAACATCCGTTGTCGACAGTGGCGTCGTCGAGCCCGATCCAACAGGTGAGATGTGCCATCGGCTGGGTTCTCGTCCAGTACGAATAATCCTGATGCCAGGCAACGACCCCGCCGTGGTGCGCAGGCTTGCAAAATAATTGGTCGTGCCAGAAACGAACGGCCCCCTCTAACAGCTGGCTCGCCGGGACGGTGAACGCCGGATTCCAGAGAATATCGTGCATTCCCGGAGCAATTCGCCATGCTCCGAGTGCGTGGAAGAGGACGTTGTTCGGATCGCCCGACTCATTGGCATGATATTCATACCACAACTCGCGTCCGTCATGTTGCGGATCGAAAAACGCATTCAGCTCCTCACGAAGCACGTCAACCTGATCGTCGGAGAGAACCCGAACACCGGCGACGTAACCCTCGGTTTGATAATGCGCCACTTGCTCGTCGGTGAGCTTGAGCCGGTTCCATTCGGCACTCGACGTCGGCAGCGAAAACATATCGCCAACTCGTTCATGACGGTCGGCAAGATCAACGGTCATCGGTGCACCATAACAAAGAAGATGTCAGAAAATATCATTTGAACTCGAACCTGCGGTACGAGATAAATACTGGACGCACAGGATAAGCCAGGTACACGCCTGACTCATCCTTATCCATCGGCTTCATTCGCCCATGAGTGCGGCGACCGTCGACTCGATTTGTTCGGCCCATGTCGTGTAGCTGGCTTCGTTCAGATGTAAAAGGTCGGGCATGACCTCTTTCGAGAGTGTGCCGTCTTCTTCGAGGAACGCTTTGCCGATGTCGAGATAATGTACCATTTCGTCCCCTTCGTCTTCGATAGAGGCGGCGACAAGTGTGTTGGCCCCTTCATTCACTTTGCGTTTGGCATCCTCGGCATTCGGCCCGCGCGGAAAAATACCAAGGATCAAAACTTCCGTCTCAGGAAGTTTCTCGCGGAGCTTTGTGATAATGGCTTCGATTCCTTCGGCGATTTGTTCGGACGTATTGGTACCCGAGTTGTTCGTGCCGATCATCACGACAGCAAGTTTCGGGTTAATGCCGTCGACGTTGCCTTGATCGAGTCTCCAAAGAATGTGCTGCGTCCGATCGCCCCCGATGCCGAGGTTGACGGCGTTACGCGGGGTATAATACTTCTCCCAGACCGACTTGCCGGCCCCCTCCCAGCCGTGGGTAATGGAATCGCCGATGAGCAGCAGGTCGACGTTCCCCTGTTTGACTCGCTCGTTCATCGCTTTGTGGCGATTCATCCATCCTTCATTGTCTTCTTTTCCGACAGGAATGATGGCATCGTTCTTCGGCGGATCGGCTCGAAGCACATTCGTCACGAGCATCGCCAACGAAAAATTCACGAGGCAAACCGCCGTCATCAAAAAGCGTCGTCGCAACATGATGGAAACTCCCTGTAAAGTTGAGCATTCGTGGGTTAAATTATCGATTAGATTATGTACCGCAGGGGCTTCAGAGTCGAGTGAAACGCCGAAAGAGATGAAATGGAAGTCACGTTATTATCGATCATTTCCGATCCCGATAATCGTGTCCTACACTGCCTTGAATCGCACCAAAGCAGAACTCGTCATCAGGACGGCTCGCCGTGACTCGTATTCCGCCCTCAAACCGCGACATTGTTCACCACTCATTTTTTTCAAAATATAGTGTCTTTATGCTATCGATCGTGTATGATATTTTCTGATTCCGTGGGCAAGGGCCCACGCGGTTGGTGAAGACGATCGCGATCTGATTCCCTTGCCGCCGCGATTCGGTCGAGAGGAATTCGAGGCAGCAACCGTTGAAGGTGGGAATGTGCGAACCGTTATTCGGCGTCCTAAGGACGACAACCGATGACATTTCTATTTTTTAGGAGCCTGATGGGCACGCAGAGGTCGAGTAATGAGTAAGAATCTGTATGTGGGGAACCTCCCCTTTGGTACGACAAGTGACGATCTGAGAGAAGCATTTTCCCAATTTGGAACCGTGACATCGGCTCAAGTGATTTCGGATCGTGAAACAGGCAGGTCACGTGGGTTCGGGTTTGTAGAAATGGAATCCGGAGCAGACGAAGCCGTTGAAGGAATGAATGGTTCGACATTCCAGGGTCGAACCCTGACCGTCAACGAGGCCCGTCCTCGTGAAGACCGCCGAGGTGGCGGTGGTGGTGGCCGCGGTCGCGGCGGTTATGGAGGGGGTGGCGGCGGATACGGCGGCGGTGGAGGATACGGAAACCAGTAATTGACATCTGCCCGATTCCGCGTCTCGACCAGCAGTTTCAAATTCCGCTGGACGGTGATTCTACCACATAAACATCGAGCAATTGTCTCGTCGCCGACCGAGTGACGAAGGACAACGTCAGCGAGGCACGAACTTTTGCCCATGAAAATTCCATTGTATAACGAACGTCAAACCGAAGCGTTGCGGGCTGCCGGACGAGCTAATGCTGCGCTGATGGATTACCTCCGCCCGTATGTCCGGGCGGGGGTAACGACAGCCGAGCTTGATCGTCTGGCTCATGATTACACGGTTAATCAGGGATACAAACCCGCATGCCTCGGCTACAAAGGATACCCCAAGAGCATTTGCACCAGCATCAATGAAGTTGTCTGTCACGGCATTCCAGATCAGACGGCTCTCAAAGATGGCGATATCGTCAATATGGATATCACGACGATCGTCGATGGCTGGTACGGCGATCAGTCCGAAACATTTCTCATCGGCGAAGTGAATCCCGAAGCCAAGCGCCTCGTGCAGGTCACATTCGAAGCGTTATACATCGGCATTCGCGCGGCACGACCTGGCGTCGCCGTCATTGAAATCGGCCGTGCGATTTATGATTATGCCCGTTCCCGCGGATTCGAAGTCGTTGAGGAATATCAGGGACATGGTATCGGACGACATTTTCACCAGGAACCAGGTATTCCACATTACCCGGAACCGAATTCGGCGAAAATTATCATCCGACCGGGAATGTGCTTTACGATCGAACCGATGCTCAACGCGGGTACCTTCAAGACCGTGCTCGATCGCAACGATAAATGGACCGTCCGGACGGCGGACAATTCCCTCTCCGCTCAGTTCGAACACACAATTCTGATGACCAAAGATGGCCCCGAGATTCTCACTAAGACGAAAGACGGCCCGCAACCCGGTCACGAGTTTTGATGTCTCGGTCTCTCCAAGTGCTAGGGCTGCGGTGGAAACTGGAGGAAATTCCAGATGGCAGCAAACCACAACAGCCCGGCTCTGCGCTGGCCGAGACCGCTGAAATGTTGCCGGGTTCCGACGGGACCACGATGCGGCCCATCGAGTAAATCGGTGTCCGGCCCAGGTGCGAAACCGGGTTCGTGCCACAACGCCTCGAGAGCGGCGCGAATGTGTCCTTCCGCCTCGGGTCGCTTGTAGACCGTCGGATGCAACGTCGATTTCGCCAGCAGCCATGTCGGAGATCTCGCCCATGCCTCGGCGAGCGATTCGCGAATTCGCTTGATATTTGCCACATACGTTTCGGTCGTGGTATTTGCGATCACATCTGATTCGCCTTGCTGCCAGAGGACCGCGCGAACATTTCCGACGGCGAGTCCTGCATCGAGCAGTCGCTGATAAAGTTTTTCACCGGGTAGCCATTGCGACGAAGCCGTACCGCCGACGGCGACGTTGCAGAAGCCGACCGGCACCTGCAAGATCGGCACGAGCAAATCGCCGGTCGGGGGCCAGATTGTCCCTCCTGTCCCGACGTCAGGTTGGGGATCGTGAGCAACTCGCCAGGTTCCATCGAACGGATTGAACGACGAGACACGGCCTTGCGGCTCTTGAACGTTCAACAATTCATCGTTACTTCCTTCGGCATACGATTGACCGGCGACGATGAAGACTTCGCCAACGCCAAACGGCTCAATATTGCCAAGCAATACGGCCGTACCATCGTCTTGGACGATTCTCGCTTCGAGTCGGTACCACCCTCCGGCAGGAACATTCAATGTGCCGGTGAAGACTTTCTCGCTATCGAAACGGGCTTTGATGTCAGTCCAATCGACCGCTTCGCCAAACGCATCTTCGAGCAACACCGTCCGACACTCGATGTCCCCCTTCAGGTGTTTGGATACCGAACCGGTAATGGTTACGCTGGCCGAGCCGCGCTGTGCTCCTCCCACGGCATGGGAATGCGATTCCTTGACGTTGTATCCTTCGCGCTGCACGATCTGGTAAGGCAGCGGCGATGTGAATTTCGCCACAGGCTCCTGTTCGTCAGCAACGAGAACAGCTTGAAATGAGAAGAACATCACTGTCGTAGCGATACCACAAACGAATGACTCTCGCATAGCGGAACCTCCGAGACGAATAATAAGACAGAAGACCTAAGCCTCCTGAATCGTACGTCTCGTGTCAAGTTCCGCGAACGGCATTAACCTGCGCTCACACCTCGTACTCAAGAGGCGAATTCGTCACTCTTGCGGAGCAAGTGGAGCGGCGATTTCTGTAGAGGCGTCCTCTGTGGGCAACTCGTCGATGGGGTATGGATCGTCGTGGGAACAGCAAGCGTCGACCTTCGACATCGTGAAGATCCCATTGTCTTTGCTCGCACAGTAGACCGAATCGAATTGCCCGCCGTGGGCGATCCCGTTGTAGGTGTAGTTCCCACCGGCAAGCCAGCCGAGATCGGCCTGCCCTTCGAAATGAACACCCTGGTCGTCGGTGGTGACGGTCATGGGGATTTCGAACTGGTAGGGAATGATAAACGCATAGGTCGCTTTGAATCTCGCGTTATAGATGCGATCGTTGTCGGTCGGACTGATCAACGCACGGAGTTTCCCATGATGTCCGTTGACGTCGCTTTTCCATGAACCCTCCCAGCGACCCGAAAAGCCGTCACACGGATTCACGAATTGTTCCGAAGCGCGCCAGTCGCGCTCGAACGATGTGCATCCGGTCAATATGAACGCGCAGAGGAGCCCCAGACACGAAATCCAGCGGCGAAGGGAGCGGAATTCAAGTGACAATCGGGATCGCTGTTGAAATGGATGCCGCTGGGCCGTCATGGGTCACCTCATCATCTGCGGGAGTCTGCGAAACCTCCTTTGCGCTGCGGACGCAAAAGAACCGATCGTACCGAGCCTGAACGACCCGGCACTATCGATTTTATCGGCAATCCGCGACCCGATTTTGCATGTGATTTGAGGCGAACGACCTGTACTTGAGCCAATTTCCAATCGACTTAAATATTTTGCTGATTTTTTTCTAAATTTCTCAAAAAAAACTGAAGCCGCCCACTTTTTCAACCTACGCTTACTATCGGAGACAACGTCGAAACCCATTCGAGTGACACTTCAACTCCTTGCAATTCATGCTCGGGTTTCGGCAAGTTCGACGCATCTTTTTCAATTCATCGCGTTCAACTGGCCGCTCTGTGTGGAGTGACCACGATAATAGCAAACCGGTCGCAAGGCCGGGTCGCAAAGCCATGGGTCTTGCTGCGCTAACATCGGCATTCGCCTGGATGCCGGTTCGTGCGCACGCGAGATCGCCAGGTTACCGAATGGTACATCTCTATTGGAGGGGACAACGATGAATGAACTCCGAACAGCTCCAAAAGCTACGAACGATTCTCAGAAACCACGCACGCGCTGGAGCTTGATCGCCGTCGCCGTGGGCTTGATCTGTCTGATGACGAAATCCGTTTTCGCGGTCGATGTCGAACCGGACATTATCCGCATCGAAGAAGACTGGATCGTCGAGATCACGTCTCCCGACCCGGACGAAAGTTCTCCGCAGATCATCACATCAATGTCGTCGACCGATGAACTGGCTGATGTTCATGCCGTATTCGAGTTGAATCATCGGACACTTCCCAATTTCGCAGACGGAGGGATGGAAATCCAGCTGTGGAGTCACGACGAACTGATTGATCTGCGCGTCTCGCCCAAGACGGCGAAATTAAGCTATCCCAACGAGACCATCTACTACACGATGGCCATGGAACTGAAGAATGGGAACGTTGATTTCGAAGCCCGCGACGGATACTCGGATACCTGGAATGAATTCGGGCATTGGAACTATTTGAAAGTCGGGACAACGACAACTCAGACGAGATTGAATTTTTACGACCCCGAGAAATCGGTATCCAATTCCAGGATCGGGTTTGCCAAGCATCGCGTCAATCGCTTCGGAATGCTACGCGTCCGCTATTACACGTATGACAACGTGCTGGTACACACCGACTATACCGATCGCATGGTACATGTGCTGGCTGAAAACCCTTGATCGATGACGGTCGTCGATTCCAGTGTTTGCGATATCTCGTGCGCGTCAATCAACGATGGGTCTCTGAGGAAGTCATATCATGAAAACAATACAATTGTCAGATCGTTTGAATTCCGTTCGATCGCCTCGCTTTCGACGCGGCAGCGTCCTCGTCCTGGCGGCTTCGATGCTGGTCGCCATCTTTGCATTCACATCGTTTACGGTCGACGTCGGATTCATCATGGTGACCAAGTCCGAACTGCAGACCGCCGCCGACGCCGGTTCTCTGGCAGCAGCCATTGAACTTTCACAAGGTCTCGGCCCCGCACCCCAAAAGACATCGGCTGAGGTCGATTTACTTTCCAGAGCTGCCGCGGTCAGCGTAGCCGCCCGCAATCCCTCGGGCGATCTATCGAGTGCCTATGTCGATTCCAATCGGGACGTTCGACTGGGACAGGTGAATTGGGACGAGAATACGAACAGTTGGGTCAAAAATTGGGGAGTCGCCCCCTATAACATGGTCGAGGTTTCTGTGCTACGCGAAGAGGGAGCCGGTACCAACAGCGGTCCGTTGCCGCTCTTCTTCGCACCCATTATCGGGCACGAAACGGCAAATGTCTCGGCGTCGACGACATCGGCGATCGTTCCCGGCTGGGGGTTTCGGATCGCCGGCGGCAGCGGTCAAACAATTGGCGCATTGCCAATTACGCTGGATGTCGCCACCTGGAATCGCCTCGTCGCCGATAACAAGGCGCATCACAGCACGGAATTTTCTGACAATTACTCCTATGACCCCGTGACGGGAGCCGTTACCAGCGGACCAGACGGCATCTTCGAAGAAAACTTTTATCCCCACGGAAATGTTTCGCTGCCTCCAGGAAATCGCGGCACCGTCGATCTTGGAGCGCCTGGCAACAGCACGGCAGACATCAAACGGCAGATTCTCTATGGTCTGAACGAAAACGACCTGTCGTACTTCGGAGGTGAACTGTGCGCGTCATTCGAAAGCCCTTTGACGATCAACGGCGACACCGGGCTGAGTGCCGGTATCAAAGCCGAACTTGAAGCGATCAAAGGACAGCCGCGGGCGATTCCATTGTTCTCCGGCGTCCCGACCGGAAACGGTAATAACGCCATGTATACCGTTCCGCAATTTGTCGGGGTTCGCATCATGCACGTGAAACTAACGGGAAATCCGAAACAGGTCATTATCCAGCCGGCGCCGTTTGTCGATTCCAGCGTCGTCTACGACGGCAGAACGACAACCGTTGAAGAAGCGTTCATTTTCTCGAAGCCGCGCAGCATTCGTTGATGAAGTTTTTAAGGGACGGGGCGCACGCAAAAGCCGAACTGACCATGTTGTGCCGAGAGGGTTTGACACTCGGCCGGGAAAACACCAGTGATGACAAAAAGGCTCGACAAAATGATCAAACGAAAGACGACCAATAGGAATCGACGTCGCGGTGCTGCACTGGTTGAAATGGCGCTGGTGTTACCCGTCTTCGTCGCTGTGACGCTCGGAATCATCGAATTCGGACGGGCGATGATGGTCTCGCAACTCGTGACCAATGCCGCTCGCGAGGGAGCCCGGCTCGGTTCATTCGATGGTACAACAAACGCGGAAGTCGAAGAGGAAATTCGATCCTTCCTGCAAGGGTCTGCCAATGTCGGAAGCGGGGAAGTGTCGATCGCCATTACGATCACCCCTGCAACGGGGAATCCCGATCCGGCAAACGATGCCAGTCAGGCCAACGTACGCGACGAAGTGAATGTTACGGTATCGATTCCGTTTGGCAGCGTCAGCTTCATCGATGGCAATTATCTGGCGGGAAAGAACATCACCGGTTCCGCAACCATGCGGCACGAATGAATTCGTTCGTCTCGAACGTATGAGTCCGCAATCGCCAACGCCCACCCTTTGCATTTCCCGCAGTATTGCATGCCTCGCAGCAATTCCACCTTCCGTCGAGCCGGCATAATCGTCTCAACCCTCTGTGGCCGAATGATGCAGCCACCTCTCGATACGCTAAAAATATTTCGTTTCTCCCGCATTCATCAAAATCTTGATCTATGTTTGTTTAGGTAAACTGTACGAAGCGAGAACGTGGGAAATCGCTGGTTCTCCGTCATTTTTCAGATGGCTCAATCGTGAAAAACAATTTCGCTAACACCGATCGCGGCACCATGCAGATCATGCTTCGGCGCACACGGTGTCGTAAGGGTACGACGTTAGTCGAAATGGCGGTTGTCTTACCTGTCTTCTTCATGTTTCTGTTTTCCCTGTTTGAATTCGCTCACGTGCATATGGTTCGAAATATACTTCGAGCTGCTGCGAACAAGGCAGCACGTGAAGGCGTCGTCGATGGCGTTACCACCGCACAAGTCGAACAGCAGGTTATGGAATTCCTTCAATCGGGAATCAAGAATGCCGATAGCGTCACGGTGCTGATCAAAGACGCCGGCGTATTTGATGATTCAAGTTCTGATCCTTCCGGGATCAATTACTCGAATCTACCCGATATCGATTTGTCAAAGGCCGAGTCGCGTCAGCTCTTTATCGTTCGGGTCGAAGTCGACTATGACAAGGTCTCTCTTCTGCCACCAATGTGGGTCGGTTCCTTAAGACTGGCGGCTCATGCCGTCATGCGGCACGAATAAAACAGAGAATCGCATATAGAAGTCACGACGACCAGCAAGGAAATCCATGATGCAAAAGCATCGTCTCCGTTCTCGAGAACGTTTAGGTGTCCGCTGTCTTCATCGTCGCAGAGGGGCGGCGATCGTCGAATTCGCCATAATGGCACCCGTATTCCTTCTCCTGCTGATGGGATCCATCGAGTCCGGCAAAGCCCTGGAAATCAGCAACATACTCTCATCGGCGATACGCCAGGGGGGACGGCTGGCTTGCATGGACTGGGAAGGCTTCTCCTCTTCACAACAATCATCAAACCTCAAAGTCGAGTCCGATATCCGAAATTTTCTCATCGCATCGGGTATCGACGGCGATGATGTCGAAATTACGATTACATCCGCCGACGGAGACGACTCGGGAGATACGTTTGACTTGTCCAATCCCGCCAATCGGCTCCGTATGTTTCGTATCACGGCGACGGTCGCCTTCGATGACGTTAACAATTACCCGATTCCGGTTAAGTTCATGAACGGCAAGAACGTCTCGATGTCGATCGTCTTTCGGGCAGGTAATTCGAGCATGAGCAATTAAAACAAACAGGCGGTCGCCGGACCGATCTCGAACATCGAGATTCGTTCTCTTCAATAGCATTTTGAATTCGTAACGGATTCAGCAACGGCTCAATCGTCTTCGTGGAAATCAGGGTTGAAACAAACTTGCAAGCGTGTCAGGGCAGGGAGAAACGAATTATGGCAAACGGTAGAATTGGCTCGAGTGGTCGATCGAAACAGCCGTCGACAACAGGCAAAAATATTTCTTCGTCAAAGCGACGAGGGGCATTCATGGTTCTGGCCGTGTTTGCATTGATCGCGGCGATCAGCATGGTCGCGTTGGGCGTCGATCTTGGCGTAGTTTCGCTGACGAAAACGAAAATGCAAAATGCCGTGGATGCAGCGGCCCTGGCCGCCGCGCAGGAAATCATCACCGCTGTGGAAAATGTGGGGCAAAACAGCGGCGACGGAGCCGATGTTGCAGACGCTAACGCCAGCGCGATGGCCCCCGCCCGACAAATGGCGATGAACGTGGCCAACATGAACGGCGTCCATGTCGATCCCGATGACGATGTCCGCTTCGGCAAACGTTATTACAACAAGAATTCCAATACGTATGGGATCACTTGGGATGAGGCTCCCTACAACGTCGTCAAAGTAACGGCACGACGGGATAACGCCACTCCCGGTAAAGACGACTCCGAACTCACGCTCTTTTTTGCCCGCATCTGGGGAAAGAAGTCGACGTCGCTGACGGCTTCTGCTGTCGCCTATGTCGAACCGCGCGATATCGTGCTGGTACTCGACTATTCGGGGTCGATGAATGATGACAGCGAATTGGGGGCCATATCCAAGCTGGGTCAGACCAACGTCGAAGCGAACATCTATCAGATCTGGCAAGATCTGGGATCACCTTCCTACGGTAACATGACATTTACACCCAACTGGGTCACGATTCCGGGCCAGCCCGCATCCGGCGCCATTCCTCACATTAAAGTCACATGGAAGGCGACGGAGATTTATGTGGTCTCAACAAAAGACTTGAGCAACGTTGTGCTCGAGTTTCAGGGGGGAAGCACACAGAAATTCGAAGGTCTGAGCAACACCACCGGGACGTTCAAGGGAACGGGGTCTAAGAGTGGAAAACTCATCACGAACTGTTGGATCAAATCAGGAGACAACAGTAGCGGTGACTGCCCGGGGTGCGGAGAAGAATTCAACTTCTATAGCAATACGGCCATCAAAAAAGGCCTCGGTTTGAGTAATGTCGCTTACCCTTATGCCAGCGGAAGTTGGGATGATTACATTGAATACTGTCGTGGTAATTCCAGTTCCGGTTCCGGATACAGTAACGATGTCTATAACGCCGGATACTGTCGCAAATTCGGGATACTGACGCTGATCGATTACTGGAACAGCGAAAAACCCAAGTTCAGCCAGACCAATGCTCTTTGGAAAACACACCAGTACCCGGTAGCAGCCATGCGGAGTGGTGCCTCCTTATTCACCAACTTTCTGGCAGGTTTGGATTTCGGTGATCACGTCGGTCTGGTGACTTATGATTCGGTCGGACGTATCGAGAAAACACTCAGCCATCCGTCGTTTCCTGAGTCGGTCAATCTGGGTAACTCGCCCCTCACCGATCAGTACGACGACATTGCGACGATTGTTAATCACAAACAAGCCGGCCATTACGATCTCTACACCAATATCGCCGACGGTATCAATAACTCGATCCAGCTGCTCGAAGAACATCGTCGTGCCGGTGCAAAACCGATCATCATTCTGATGACCGACGGCAACGCCAATCGAAAAGTCAACGGCGTTCAGACTCCGAGTGGCTGGAACTGGAACAACCTCACCGATTACAACGATGACGGGCAATCCGACTATTCGACGAACGACCAGTACAAACTGTGCGCCATGATCAAGGCCAAAGAAGCCGTTGATCTCGGATTCACGATTCACACATTGACCGTCGGTGTCGGGGCCGATCGCGACTTCATGAAGGCGATCGCCCACATGGGGAAAGGGGATTGGATCGATTGCCCGGGGGGAACGTCCGTCGGTGAGATGGACACACAATTGCTCGCGGCCTTCAGCAAGATCGCTGCCAACGTTCCGCCGGCGAAATTGATGGCTGATCCGGATCAGGCGGACTGATATCAGACGCCGCACTCAGACGCCTGTTACTCTTCTATCAAAATCAACACCCGGATGACGCGAAGTCATCCGGGTGTTGTTCATAAAATCGAAAGCCATGGAGAAGTCAGTTCCCCTTCTGCTGGATGATCACGGGAAGGGAACCCTCTTCCGGTGCAGCTCCTTGCTCATTGGACTCGACCTTTGACGCCCCTTCCGGATTCGGTGTCGGAGGGGCGGGTGGCGGTCCGGCTTTCGCCGGTGCGGGATCAACCCCCTTCACGGTGCTGGGGTCGCCTCCCAATTCCTTAAATAATTGACTGGCGATTTCATCGTCAGGAACCAGTTTGAGAGTCTGTTCGAATTTCGCCTTGGCATGTTCTTTGTGACCAATCACCTTGTACATGTATCCAAGCAAGAACGAATTAAATGGCGAATCGGTCGTTTTCTTGACGTCAGCCTCCAAGGCGCGAAGTTGCTTGGTAAAGTCTTCCGCATTTTTGTAGTGAGCAATCATCGTCTCCCAGGTTGGCTCACCTTTGTAGTGGACGACGGCGTGTGCTTCGATTGCCGAGTTCTGGTAATCACCCTGGGCAAACAGACTCAACCACAACAATTCATGAACCTTAGGGCTTTCCGGCAGTTCGATCGCGGCATGGCTCGCCATGCGAACGGCCTGACCATATTCTCCATCATTGAATGCATCGTTCGCGGCATTCAAGAATTGAAGGCCTAAGTCGTCATCGGCATTCGCCGGGGGCGTCGCCGAACTATCGGGATCGATCTGCGCGAGTTCAGTCGAGGCATATTGATCAACTGGGGCCGTTTCGGAATACGTGTAACCGCCACCTTGAGTATACACAATCGGCTGTACATAACCTGTGTTGTAGTATGAGGCATAGCCGATGTACGGAGCGTACAATCCATTACCGCCGAATCCGTCATAGCCACCGTATCCGTAAGTACCATATCCAAAACCGAATCCACCGTATCCGAGGCTGAGAATAAAGTTGTTTCTCGGACCACCGTAGCCATAGCCTCGATGGCGGGGGGGGTTGCCATATCCACCACCATACCAGCGGTTCCCCCACGAGTTATAGCGGGGATTGAAGGCGAACGAGCGGTGTCCACCATTGTGATTGTGACCATACCGCACGTTGATGCTGTTGTTGCGATGGCTGTGATGGCCGTGATGGCCGCCGTAGTTTCCGCGATTGAAACTGTCGTTTCCCCGTCCCTCGAAATTATTAAAATTGCGGGAGCCGAAGTTGGAATTTCCTCCGTTGTTTCGATTCACAACCGATGGGTTGAAATGATGGTTTTTTCCGTCACGGTTATTTGCGTTGAAATTGCGCGTGTTCGATCCTGAATGACTGCTGAACGTCCGATGGCTGTTCCCACCTTGTTTTCCGGATTGTCCACGGAATGTCGCGCCTGAGTTTCCGTTTTTAAAACCGTTTTCGCCTCGTCCCTCGTTACTCCTACTCTTACCGGAACCGAAGTCGAAGTTCTTCGCACCATTTCGATTCACGATCGACGGATTGAATTGATGATCTCGTCCATTGTCGCGAGCGTCGTCGATACTACGGCTTTTCGACCCCGATTGACCGCTGAACGTCCGATGGCTGTTGCCGGTCTTGTTTCCGGATGGTCCACGGAATGTCGCGCCTGAGTTTTCACCACGCGGGGAAATCCGATTGACCGAATTGCTGCTGTTGCCGCGGTTCGAAGAACCAATATTTCCACTTTGCGTACGAGGTGTAATACTTCGGTTCTGGCCTTGAAACTGTGAACCACCGCGAGGCTGCGAACTGGCGCTGCGGTTACCACTGGGCGGGCGGGAAGATCCTCCACTGAAACTGCGTGATGATCCACCACTCAAACCGCTCTTTGAGCCACCGCGAGGCTGCGAACTGGCACTGCGGTTACCACTGGGCGGGCGGGAAGACCCTCCACTGAAACTGCGTGATGATCCACCGCTAAAACCGCTCTTTGAGCCACCGCGAGGCTGCGAACTGGCGCTGCGGTTACCACTGGGTTGGCGGGAAGACCCTCCACTGAAACTGCGTGACGATCCACCACTCAAACCGCTCTTTGAGCCGCCACCTCTGCTGGCGCTGCTTCCTCCACCGCCGCCGCGACTGCTACCGCCACCTCCACCTTTTCCGCCACCCCCGCCGCGCTGTGCGAAGATATCGGGCCCCGTGGCGACAATCAGCACAAGGCTGAGTAAACCGGCACCCCAAGTTCTTGTTTTGAGAGGTATCATCGCTTGATTCCTTAAAGCCCAACGTTTCCAAAAACGATCGTCGCCATTCCTACGACTCCTGTGCCGTTCTTCCCTGTTCAGCACCCATTACCTCTTTAACTTCGCAACTGCCATTCCGGTTGGCGACGAATGGATGAGTTTATGAATTATACGAACTCTCGATTGAGAAAAGGGCCTAAATCCAGCTGAAATACGACCTGATCGAGCGGCGAATATTTCGCAACTCGACAGAACATCCTCCGCCAGGATTCTCATACCATGTCGTCGACTCGATAATTCCGTCGTCAATGTGACAACAGAAATGAGCCCGGCCGGCATTATTTCATCGGATGTTTTTCGAAAAACGCCCAGATCATGTCGTTCGCCGGAATATTGAGTGCGGATTTCCCCAGGATTTTGAGTCCGGGTCTCCTCCCGGGCCAGGTGTGCCCTCCCCCTTCGATCGTGACGAGAACGACTTCCGTCCCTTCTTTTCCGCCGGAGTACGTCGTGCGGACGACTTTCAGCTGGTCGGCTGCTTCGTTCGACAGCACGTCGACAGCAGGAGTTTCGTCGCACTCATTCAGCTTCACCCAGGTTTCGATCGATGGTTTGACCCCGCGCATCCGCCAGACCGCCGAACTCTCATCGTTTCGTTCATACGACACGAAGTTATCGACCGTCCCATGAAAATGCAGCACCGCAACCGGCCGCTCGGGTTTCGACTCACTGATCGCAATCGTTCCCGCAACCGGCGCAATCGCGGCGATTCGCTTCGACATTTCAGCCGCGAGCCGGTAGCTCATCATGGCCCCGTTACTCATACCGCAGGCAAACACGCGCTGCTTGTCGACGTTGATCACCGTTTCAAGATCATCGAGCAGTGCCTCAACATAAGCGACATCGTCGGGCATATGTTGGCGAATCTCTGGTGCAAAACCCCCGGCATTCCAGACCTGAAACGGACCTTTCCCCGTCCCATTGGGATAAACGACAACAAAACCGTTTTTGTCCGACGTTTCGCTCATCCCTGAAAACGCAGCCATCATCCAGGCATTCATCCCGGCCCCATGAAACGTCAACACCACCGGCGTCGCCGTCTCGGGATCGTATCCCTTCGGCACATGCACCAGATAAGACCGCTCGCGCCCACCGATGTCGAGCGCCTGCATATGGTTGCCGGGTGTGAGCGGATCAGCAGATAAAAGGGAAATCAGAAGCAAGGATTGAATCGCTGTCATTGGTTAACCGCAACTTTTAGGTATGCCTACGAAGAACAAGCGTTTCCCTCACATCAATTCCTTATCGCTTCGACGGCGAGTTTTTGGAAGTCGGCGCGGAGGTCGTTGGCGTCGCCGCCGGCGAAGCCCTGGCGAGCGATCAATAACACGAAGATCGTCTCTTGCGTGGGATCGATCCATCCCTGCGTGCCGAAGGCGCCGCCGTGGCCGAAGGTGCCGGGGGAGAGCATGCCGGTCGCTCCCTGCGGTTCCATCACCAAGGCAAAACCGAGTCCCCATTCGCTGCCGGGGGTGAAGCCCAACGGCTTGGGAACATCACCGGTCTGCACCGACGTCATTTCGGCGACCGCTTCCTGCGAGAGAATTCGCTTGCCGTTCAATTCGCCCCCGTTGAGCGTCATTTGATAAAATCGTACCAGGTCGCCCGCGGTCGATGACAACCCTCCCGAGGGATTCGGCGTTTCCTCGACGCCGATCCAGCTTTCGCCCGGTTCGATCTCCTTCTTATCCTCCGTTGGCTTGTAGACGACCGCCGTGCGGGCCCGTTGTTCGGATGTCGGGAAGAATGTCGTTTCGTGCATGTCCAGCGGAGAGAAAATACGCTCGGTGAGAAATTCATCGAACGCTTGCTCCGACACGATTTCCACAATGCGACCGGCGACGGTGAGGCCGGGACCGTATTGCCACTTCGAACCGGGTTCGAATGCCAGTTCGGAGTGGGCCAGGTCTTCAGCGCTCTTGGCGAGCGTTCCCGTTGTCCGTTGATCACTCACCAGGCCGTTCGTGTGCCGTAAACAATCACGAATCGTGATCTCGCGAGACGGTTTCTTGCCCCCCTTGAGCTTTGTTTCCTTGAACGACGGAATGTATTTCGAAACCGGGTCGTCGAGATCGAGTTTCCCTTCATCACGAAGAATCATGACGGCGGCAGCCGTAATCGGTTTTGTCATCGACGCGATCCGAAAGATCGTATCGGGGGCCATGTCGCGATTGGCGGCGACGTCGGCTTTCCCGACGGCACCAACATGCACGACGCGGCCACGCCGGGCGACCAGTGTCACCGCGCCGGAGGTCTGTTTCTGCTCGACGAATTCGCGCATCCGTTCGTCGATTTTCTTGAGCGCCTCGGCGTCCATACCCGATTCCGCCGCAATACCGTCAACGATCAAACCGGCGTCGCGGTCGGTCACTGTGACGAGTACATCTTGCGGATCTTCGGTCAGGATCAATCCGCGCCATCGCACCTCTTGGGGGACCGTGTTGGAGTGCAACTGCAAACCGATCGGTCCTGCTTCGCAGAGTTCAGGCTGTGGATCGGACCAGTCGGCGACCAACCGGCCGTTAACGACATGGCGAATACGATTACCGATCGCCAGGATCTCCATCCGGTTCCAGTCGTGTTGCGATCCGGCGCTTTTGGCGATACCGAGTTTATCCTGATAGACGCTGTTACGGCGGAACAGGTCGTAATAGCCATACCCTGACGGGTACATCACGAGATGCCCCTGATAGGTGAAGGGGCCTTCGTCCTTTTCGATGACCGTTCCCCACAGTGAAATCCCCGAATGCATTTCGCTGGTGACGAGTTTACTCTCGAAGATCAGCCGCAGGTTGCGATATTTCTCTTTTGTGAGCAGATACGTGCTCGATTTGGGGGCGTTTTTGTCGTCGTTTCTGCCGACAATCTCCCCCTCTTCGATCGAGAAATATTTACCGATGTGCCCTTCCCAGCCGTCGAAGTTTTTGCCGTTAAACAGGCGAAGGGGCTGTTCCCCTTCGGGAAGTCTGGAGACTTGAGATTCGCTCCACTCGTCACCACGCACCGATGGCAATTCGACCATCGATTGCACGAAGAATAACAGTGACAGCGCAACGCAAGAGGTACTTCGAGCGAACATGAGACGTCTCCTGGAAACGGGGCGAAGGGATCGTTCGACGCTGATCTCAGCCGTTTGATCGTACCAGTGATGTCAGCACGCCGCAAGCGGCGCGCGAGCCCGTCCTTGCACCGCGGTTCGACGCCGACTATTGCTGACTAAACGTCTGATCGCGGAGGCCATCGGTGTATTCGACGTCGGCGACGTCGTCCAGTCCGCCGGTAAGCAGCAAACCATCGACCAAGGCGTTGGCTTGTCGCAGGTCGAGTTGCCGGTTGACGTAATCGAGATTCGTGTCGAGGTATGTCCGGCGAACCAGGTAGACCGAAAAGAAATTGAATTCACCCAGATCGTACGCTTTTTCTGCGAGTTCCAGCGTTTCGCTCGCACGCGGCAGAATTTCAGATTGATAGCGTTCGACGGCGACCCGCGCGACGTCATAATCGCTGCGGACTTTCGCCAGCCGCGACTTGATCGAGTTACCGATTCGTTCGACGTTTTGAGAGGCGCGAACCAACTCGGCATTAGCGGCGGTGATGTTACCCTGATTGCGGTTATAAATCGGCAACGGCAACCCGACTTGTGTGTTAACGAAAAAGTCCTGGTTTGTGGCGTAGTCCTTTCCCGCACCAAAGTACAACGTAACGTTCGGTATCGCCTGCGCCAATTGCCGCTCGTAATACAACTGAGCCCGCGTTAACCGCGACTGCGCCGCCTGAAGTTCGGGACTCACCGCCAGTAACTTCTGTTCGGTCGCTTCCCAGTCGCGGTCCATTTCCGCGAAACCGAGTTCTCCTTCGAGCGGCCGGGGCGCCATGTCGGGGAGTCCGACCATGGAGACCATTTGTTTCCATGCATTGTGATAGACGATCTCGGCCTGCTGCCGCATCATCAATATCTGATTGAGTTGAATCTCAGCCTGCAGAATTTCGGGCTTGGCCCCTTCTTTGGCATCGAATCGCAACCTGGCGACACGAACCCCTTCGTTGGCGACTCTTTCGAAATCCAACGCGAGTTCCATACGTCGCTGTGCGGCGAGTGCGGTGTAGAAGAGTTGCCGCAGATCGGTCAACACGCGATAACGCTGTGTTTCGACGTCGAGCAATTTCGTCTGAACTTCCTGCCGCAACACGTCGCGGTTCTTTTGCAGTTTGTCGCCGGTGACAACCTCCTGCTCGACGAAGCCGGTATGCTGATCGGTCCCGCGGTCGGCCAACTGCATTGCGTTATAACCGACCGTCGGATTCGGACTAAGCCCGACCTGACAGCGAAACCCTTCGGCCTTATGTGCAATCGCCGTCGCTTGCAGAATCGCGGGATTATGTTCCTGAGCGAGTTCTTCGAGTTGCGCAAGCGTGATGGGACCGGTTGCCACGATAACGTCGTTCGAGTCCAACGACTCAGGCAGGAAATCGTCTTCGATTGGTGTTTCCGCCGAGACAGGAATGATCGGCGAATTCTCGGAGGCATCGCGTGACGCCCTCTTCGTCTTATCGATCGGTTCCTGATGTGCTTCTACCGAAGCAACGGCCTGCGCCGCCAACCGGGGACTCATTCCCCGTGGCCGAAGATGAACCGAACTGTTCGTCGACTGACACCCCGTAGAGAGCCCGATCAAAAGCAAACATGCGGCGTCGAGATACCGCGAACGATCGTTCATCAAGCAGACTCCATTCCATCGAGGAGGATTCCTCTCTCCGGTAATATCGGAAAGACCGGTTGTAACAACCGTATTCAATCTGCTGATAAAAGGCATGCAAACGATTATCACGCCGCGCAACTGTTGTAATCGTTAAAGTTTAACAGCGATGTATCGATTGTTGTCGCGGCGGTGTCGTTACGAAAAAGCTCTCGATTGGTGAACCGGTACAGGTTATCGTTCGTACAACAGGATGTCTGTAATACTGATCCGGAGCCAAGATGTCCGACAACCCAAAAGAAAAGCCGATCGATATCCCACGCCAGCCGTTATTCGTGCGGCTGTTGCGGTGGCGATTTGTCATCCCGGCGGCTGTGATTGTTGGGTTGATCGTCTCCCCGTTCGCCTATTTTCAACACCTGGTCAACCAAATTCCCGATATCGGTGATCCGTTCGATGTGGAGGCCTTCGGAACAGTAAAGATCGTCGACGAAGAGAATGGCTGGCTCGACTACGAAGCGGCGTACAAGATGCTGACGCCCTTACCCGATATTCCAGGCCGTGACATCCAGAAGGAGTATGACGAAGCTCTGGACAACGGCTGGCAGGTGGCGACAGATGTCATTCGCGAATGGGTCGCCGACAACCGTCCCGCTTTGGCGCGCTGGAAACAGGGGACGGAGAAACCTGATTTTCTCATTCAACAACCAAAAGATTTACATTTCGGACTTCTGATCCCCGATGTGCAAGCGTTCCGAGAAATCGCAAGACTGTCGCAGTTGGAATGGTCGCGGCTGCTGATTGAAGGAAATGTCGCCGAGGCATGGATCGGGATACGAACGTTGTACCGCTCCAGCCGGCAATTCGTACGTCATGGCACGCCGATGCAACGCATGCTTGGCGCGGTCTATCTCGCCATCAGCATCAAGGGACTTGAAGACTTAACTCAACACCCTGCGACGACGGAAACCATGCTGCACGAAATCTTGGATGAGGTGCACCGCACGTATCGTCAGACGCCTCCCAAGTCAGTGTTCGTCAAATGCGACTATTGGGAATATCAGAATTTGCTGAAAAAACCAGATGAGGTCGCGGGGATCTTGAAGCCCGGTAAGAAAGACACACCCGTCGAAAGACTGCTTGTCTGGTTCGTCGTCAAATTCGGCTTCGAACCTCAAATGGCACAACGGCTGGCACCCCATTTTTACGCGCGGACGCTCGACCAGATCGATCTGCCGGTGAAAGACCGTCAACCGTGGACCGGAACGTTGACGATGTTTTCTCCCGATCCGAAGCAGAGTTATCCGGCGGGAATATTGAGTCCCACGGAGATCAACGAGTTTTACATGCAATCAATTCTGGCACGATCGTCGCTGAGATCGTGCGACGGAATGGACCAAACGTGCCTCAGAGAGGAAAGCCGTCAATATGCGGTGGAGCTTTGGCTGGCGTTGCAGATTTATGAGCGTCAGAATGGCAAATATCCCGATACGTTGTCAGAACTCGTCGCTGCCGACATCATCGACTCATTGCCGGTCGATCCGTTCTCGCGCACCGGCGCATCGATGCAATACCGTCGCGACGGGGACGGTGCCATCATCTGGGGCGTCGGAGAGAACTACATCGACGATGGCGGTCTCATTGGAATCGCCGTTAACAATGAACCGTCCGACATCGGCATGCGACTGGGCAACGACAGCGTTGCCGCGAAGAAACCGTAATCACGAGCGACTATGAACGATCACCCCTACAATCCGATCGATATCCCACGCCAGCCGTTGTTCGTGCGGCTGTTGCGGTGGAAGGTGGTGATTCCGCTGATCGTCGTCTGTTCGATCTTCACCGCACCATTAATGTATCGGCAGTGGCTTCTGAGCCAAATCCCCGACATCGGCGATCCGTTTGATGTGGAAGCGTTCGGAACCGTCGAGCTGGCGGATGAAGAGAACGCAAAGTTCGACTACGAAGCGGCGGTGGCGATGCTGGTGCCGTTGCCGGAGATTATCGACAAAGACTCGCCTTATGGAGAGAGCATTGCAGGGGATGTTCAGCAGCACGCCTTGGACAACGGCTGGGAAGCCGCCGCACCCGAAATCCAACAGTGGGTGGAAGACAATCGACCGGCGATGGAGCGATGGAAGGCGGGGACTGAAAAGCCTGGCTTTCTCTATTACCAACCCAAGGACGTCAATTTAGAGACTTCGTTTGAATTATATCAAAGTATAAGAGAATTCTATCGCTTGGCTAAGCTGGAATCCTCCCGACTCCTCAGCGAAGGGGAACCGGAACAGGCCTGGATTTGGTCGCAGGCGACCATCAGTTGCAGCCGACACTTCGGACAACACGGCGGAATATTTGAGCGAACTCTCGGGATGGCAATTCACGCCGTTGGTGTCGTTACCGAGAAAATAATCGTTGATGATCCACTGACCTCGGAGGCTCTGCTCAGCAAAATGCTCGCTTACGTTCAGCAAAAGTATTCGGAATCTGCAGCGAATTCCACCGCCATTAAATGGGAATATTTGTGGATCAAAAATTCGATCCATGACGACAAAATCGTTGATGATTGGATCGTAATCCACACGGCTCTCGAAAAAGAACAATTTCGGTTATATCGATGGTACAAGATCGAACCAATGTTAAGTCAATTGGTGTCGCAACAGTATGTTGCCAACGTTCTCGATCAAATCGACCTTCCTTTGCGAGAACGCCAGCAACGAACGACAAATCTCGAACTGTTTTTGCGAGATCCTGGTACGGCATATAAAGCTGAAATGTTGCATCCAGACAAAATCGAGAGGCTATTCTCGCAAACGATTGTGTTGCGTCAGTTGCAACCCGACTTTTCGAAACCTGTATTTAGTCGCGCCTGCTTCCAGGAACAGGCCCGTCAATACTCACTCGAACTCTGCATCGCTCTGCAAATCTACCACCGCCGACACGACCATTATCCCGCAACACTCGATGAACTCGTCCACGATCAAATCCTCGACGAAATCCCCCTCGATCCCTTCTCCCCCACAGGCGAACGAATGCGATATCGCCTTTACAACGGCGAAGCCTACGTCTGGAGCATCGGCGAAAACGGCGTCGACGACGGTGGATTGTATGTCGACTCCGACGACATCGCCAAAAAAATGCTCGACACCGGTCTGCGACTGGGTGATAGCGTCGAAGCAAGAAAACCCTGAAGCGAAGACGTTGCCAGAGCGTCGATATTCGCAATACCGTTGTTGCGGTCTATGTGGACCTACTGAATTTCGTCACCGGCATCATTGAATTTTTGAACAGATTAATTATTCTATGTGAATAGGTGTCATCTGTCGGTCTGCCGCATCTCTATAAACATTTTCATAACCCTCTGGATGGCCACATTTCTGGAGAATTCAGGCGGTGATTCCGTCGCCAACCGGGTTATGGAACCAGGTTCAGGTCAGTGTCATTATGCCCATACGTGTTGCCTGTCCCGACTGCGCACAGGAATACCAGCTCAAAGACGAGTTGGCGGGGAAAAAAGTTCGCTGCAAGAACTGCCAGGCTATCGTGCCTGTGCCCGCGGCGGCAAAGCCCAAAGTCGAATTCGATGAGGTTGAATTCGAAGATGAATTTGGTGATGAAATTGATTTCGACGGAGTCGAACTTGAAGAACGTCGGGCTCAACGAGTTAAACGTCCAACCCGCGTGAAATCGAAACCGGTCAAGAAGAAAAGAAAAAAGCGTCGCCGTTATGATGACGACCTGGAACCAGGAGACCGCTGGTTTAATCAATCGGTAAAACTCACCCTGATTGCAGGGGGAGCGAACCTGTTATTGGCGATATTACTCGTCGTTACCAAATCGCCAGACTTAAAGGCTTTCGTTCCCCTAGCGGGATTATTTTCAATCTTCCCCGGCAGCATCATGATCATCGCCGGCGGACTCTGGAATCTCTCCATCGCTTTGGAAGAGGATGCCATGTGCCTGATATTATGGTTTTTCCTACCGTTCTATTCTCTCTATTACATTCTCACACGGTGGGATCAGTGCGCTCGCCCCGTATTGATCCAATTCATGGGGATGGCCATCATTTTTTCATTCATACTCAATACATTTGCCATACAAGGGATCTGACGGATAGGGTGTATATCAAAGCCATTAAATATCCAAATCCGAAACGTCCAGCGCGTGTTTCTCGATAAACTCTCGCCGCGGTTCGACGTGGTCTCCCATCAGCACGCGGAAAATTTCATCGGCGCCGACGGCGTCTTCCATGGTCACCTGCACCAGCAGCCGCGATGCCGGATCCATACTCGTGCTCCAGAGTTCATCGGCGTCCATTTCGCCTAATCCTTTGAAGCGGGTGATCTTCAACCCTTTTTCGCCGACCTTTCGCAATGTCGGAAGCATCTCGCGCAAACTCGTCAATCGATTTTCGCCGTCGTCGTTCGTTAATTTGAACGGATAGACCGGCTCGGCGTTGACCATCGGCGCGGGGAGCAGATGCTGAAGCTGAAAACCATAATCTCGCAACTGCTTGACGACTTCGTTGATCGTGCGGACTTCGTGCAGATCAACGACTTGTAACACTTCGTCGGCGACGTCGTCCGCGGCTTTGTCGGCCGCCTGTCCTTGTGCCGTCGTCGGTTCGGCGACGGGGAGTTCTTTCCCGCGATTGGCTTCCTGCTCGGTCAGAAAGGCATCGAGTTGCTCTTTATTGGCAAGCCAATGTTCTTCGCGTCCCACGAAGACGCGGTATCGAGGCAACAGGCCCTCGGCGGTCGCCTGCTTCGTGAAGAAGTAACGCAGGTCGATTCCCTTGCGTTCGAGCGATTCGATCGTATCCGAAAGGTCGTGCATCAGATCGGTGAGCTTACGCAGGTGGTCGGCCTGAAACACGGTTCCGTCGGAATAAACCAGCGAGGCTCCGTCGAGTCCGAGCTCGATCAGCTCGCCGTTCATCTGTTCGTGCGTCTGCACGTATCGCACCTGCTTTTTCTGAGTCACCTTATACAACGGCGGTTGAGCGATGTAGACACACCCCTGCTGAATGAGAGCCCGCATATGCCGAAAAATGAACGTGAGCAACAGCGTGCGGATGTGGCTGCCGTCGACGTCGGCGTCGGTCATAAGAATGATTTTTCCGTAACGCCGTTTGCTGATATCGTCACTCTCGGCGGCAGGAGGAATACCGACCGCCTTGAAAATCGATGCGATTTCGGTGTTGTCAAGGACTTTGACAAGTTGAGCTTTTTCGACGTTGAGGATCTTCCCGCGCAGAGGAAGGATCGCCTGAATGTTCGAGTCGCGACCGGTGTCGGCCGACCCTCCCGCCGAGTCTCCTTCGACGAGATAGAGTTCGGTGCTGTCGAGATCGCGGCTGCGGCAATCGCGAAGTTTTTCGGGGAGACCGCCGGTGGTGAGTGCACCTTTCCGCCGTACCATATCCCGGCTTTTGCGCGCCGCTTCGCGAGCTTCGGCGGCAGTAAGCCCCTTCTGAGCGATCTTTTTCGCGATGGCCGGGTTTTCTTCGAAGTACTTCATCAGGCATTCGTAGACGACGGACGTCACGACCCCTTCAACTTCGCTGTTGCCGAGTTTGGTTTTCGTCTGTCCTTCGAACTGCGGGTCGGGAATGCGAATAGAGATGACGGCGGTCAATCCTTCGCGGAAGTCGTCTCCCGTCGGCACCAGTTCTTTGAAGAGGTTTTCTTTCTTCCCATAGTTGCTGATGACACGCGTGAGTGCGCTGCGAAAACCGCTGAGGTGCGTTCCCCCTTCGATGTTGTTGATGTTGTTGGCGAACGAACGGACGTTTTCAGAAAAACCATCGTTGTATTGAAGCGCGACGTCGACTTCCGATTGTTCGACCGTCTGCTGGCAACGAATGACCTGAGAGAACAGCGGCGTTTCGGTGCGGTTGAGGTATGCGACGAATTCGGTTAACCCCTCTTCGTAATGGTATTCGTCGGACTGGTTGTTTCGTTCGTCGGATAATCGAATCTTCACGCCGGCGTTCAAAAAGGCGAGTTCCTGCAAACGTTTCGCCAGGTTGTCGTATATGAATTTCGTATCGGGGAAGATCTGCGGGTCGGCTTTGAACGAAATTTTCGTTCCTGTGGTGTCGCTTTTACCGAGCTTTTTCAACTCGGTCACCGGTTTGCCGCGCGAGAATTCCATCGTCCAGACGTGACCTTCGCGGCGGATTTCGGCCTCCAGCCATTCCGATAGCGCATTGACAGCGGTGATGCCGACACCGTGCAGACCGCCGGTTCCTGTTTTGTAGCCGCCGGTACGGTCGAACTTTCCACCGGCGTGAATTTCGGTCAGAACGACTTCGAGGGCGGAGCGGTTATCCATATCGGGCATCAACCCGACTGGAATGCCACGACCGTCGTCGATCACCGTCACGCTACCGTCGGAGTTGATGTTGACGACGATTTGCGTTGCGTGTTTATTGACCGCTTCGTCGATGCAGTTGTCGACGACTTCGTAAACCAAATGATGCAATCCGCGCGGCGTCGTATCGCCGATGTACATGGCAGGCCTGAGGCGAATTCCCTCGATTCCTTCGAGGGCACGAATATTTCGTTCGCTGTAATCGCTGGAATCAACGGGCCGTTCTGGAGTCTCGTTCACGTTTCGCTGGTTCCTTTCGGGTGGAGGAGATCCCCCTTCACTTTGAACTTGATGTCTTTGATCTTCAATTGTGGCGCCTGCCGACGGAGTTCGTCGAGCAGATGTTCGCGATGAAAAGCCACGAGTTCACTGAGTAGAGCCGCGTTTGATACGCCGACGTGCAGCACATTGTTCCGAATTCCCATCGCCCGCGACTGTGATGCACATTCCGGGTCGCAGACCTTCATCCAGACGTCCTGAACCTGTGATTCGCTGCGAGACCGGGCCAATCCTTTCATCAGTATCAACTGCGACAGCGCGTGAGAAAAGTGCGTCGGCTCGGATTTGAGGCTCGGCGGTTTCGCCGTTCGCGGCTTTTTTTTGATCTCTTTTTTTCGTTTCATCGAGCCAATGGCATGAATTCCTTGTGATTCGAATGGCGTCGACCGGTTCTCTTTAGTGATCCTGGGCCAACGGCATGATGACATACGTGTATGACTCTCCGACTTTGAAGACCGCGGCACTTTGCGGATCGATCAGACAGAAATGGACCTGCGTCTCTGCATCAAGCACGCGCAAGAACTCGGCAAGAAACCGTGGATCGAACGTGATCTTCATCTCTGAACCAGAGTATGAAATGGGATGTTCAACCCTCGATTCGCCGATGTCAGGTGCTTTACTGACCAGCGTCAGTGTGTCGGCGGAAAACTCGAAGTCGACGCCTCTGCTTTCCTGGTCGGTCACAATCTGTGCCTGACGCACCGTTGAATAAAACGGTCCCGCCACGAGTTCGATTGTTGCGTTGAATTCTTTGGGAATCACGTCCTGATAACGCGGGAACCGCCCGTCAACCACCCGGCTGTAGAGTGTTGACTGTCCGGCTTGCACAACGACGTCGTTTCCGCGTACGGCCAGTTTGACCTGCTCGTCACCTTCAGCGAGGCTCTTTTCCAACAGACTCATTGCTCGATGGGGAATGACCGGGCTGTTCGTCTCTCCAACGGTTCCGTGTACGGTACATGGGGAACTGATGACCGACAGTCGTCGACTGTCGGTCGCCGCCATCGTGACGGAATCGCCGCCGAGATCGACCAGCACGCCCCCTAGTGCATAACGAGTGCTTTCGACGTCACATGAAAAGATCGTGCGGCGAATCATTTCGCGGAAAGTTGCCGCGTCGATGAGATGATAGTTTTCTTCGGAAAACGCAGCGATTGTCGGAAATTCACTGGGATCCTGAACCGCAAGTCGAAAACGGCTGCGTCCCCCTTTGACGATGAGGGCTTCAGGCGTGACCTCGAGTGCAACGCGTTCGTCGGGGATTTCGCGGAGAATCGACTGCAGTCGGGCGGTGTGTAGTAAAACTTCGCCCGATTGGTCCGACTCGCAATCTTTGATCACGTGGCGAATGCTGGTCTCGAGATCGGTTCCGATCAGAGAGATTTCGGAATCGGTGACCTGCAATTTGACGTTTTTCAGGATCTCCTTCGGTGTGCGAGCCGGAACCGCGCCGCTTACAATTTGCAAAGCCGACGAGAGCGACCCGCGATGGCAATTTAGCTTCATGGCGGCATCCTTCATTGATTACGAGACATGATCTGTAAAATTCGCTTATGGCGATGTGGGTTCACGCAGCAGGCAACAACACCGTTCCGTATTTTATCGATGTCGAGCATCGAGGGATATGGTGTGAGCAAAATGAATAGCCTTGCTTTTTCTGAGATTCTTCTAATTGTATTTAAGAATATAGTCGTCGTCATTTCATGGTCTGTTGAAACCGTTGACGAACCGAGTAAATGTGGCGTAAGTCTATGATGTAAATAATTTTAATTCAATTCAATCGACAATACAAAACGACAAGAATTCGTTGATAACCTGTCACCGAAAGATGATGCCCATTGGTCAATTGGTTCATCCCGGTGTGAATTAGGGCGGGTTGTTGATAACCCACGTTGTGGATCAACCGTTATTGACAAATTCTCAACAAGTTCTGCACGATCGATGTCGACAACCGGGATACTCTAAACGAAGGTGAATCGATAGCACTCACACGTATTGATGGGTTAAACAGGTGCCACATTGGTTCTCAGCATCAACATTTGGTCGCACTGTTTGTCTCGATGAATTGACCTGATGTCTCCCCCTCAGAATAATGGAGTTTCTGTCTCAATGGGGAATTCAGTCGAATAACTTAATAAACCCGTATTTTAGATCGAACGGATGTGAATTGAAATGGAAGAAGCAAAATGACCACCACACATGCAACGGCATCCGTTCCCGATGCAGAAGGGCGTTTCGGCGAATTCGGCAGGCGATTTGTGCCCGAGACCCTGATGCAGGCTCTCGAAGAACTCACCCGCGAATATCAGCTTGCGAAAAACGATATACTGTTTCAGACCGAACTCGCCGGCTATCTGCGACATTTTGTAGGACGACCGAGTCCGCTGTACTTCGCCGAGCGTCTCACCGAAAAAGCGGGAGGAGCCCGGATTTATCTCAAACGAGAAGATCTGAATCATACCGGCGCCCACAAAATCAACAATACGATCGGGCAAGCGCTGTTGACGATGCGGATGGGAAAAAAGCGAGTGATCGCAGAAACCGGTGCGGGTCAGCATGGCGTAGCGACAGCAACAGCATGTGCCCGCTTCGGTCTCGATTGCATCGTCTACATGGGGGAGGAAGACATTCGGCGGCAAAAGATGAATGTCTTCAATATGAAGATGATGGGAGCCGAAGTCCGACCGGTTACGACCGGCTCTCGAACGCTTCGCGACGCCATAAACGAGGCGATGCGCGACTGGATGGGTTCGGTGGCGACGACGCATTACATCATCGGGTCGGTGGTCGGTCCCCATCCGTTTCCCATGATCGTTCGCGATTTTCAATCGGTCATCGGTCGGGAAACGCGGCAGCAATGTCTCGACGAATTCGGTCGTCTCCCCGACGAAGTGATCGCCTGTGTCGGTGGGGGATCGAATTCCGCAGGGATGTTTTATCCATTTATCGAAGACGAGTCGGTGAAGTTAACGGGAGTCGAACCGGGAGGCCGCAGCTCGAAGCCGGGCGATCATGCCAGTACATTGACGTTCGGCCAAAAGGGAGTTCTTCACGGCAGTTACAGTTATGTCCTGCAGGATGCGGATGGGCAGACACTCGATGTGCATTCGATTTCCGCCGGACTTGATTATCCGGGCGTTGGCCCCGAGCACAGCTATTGGAAAGATTCCGGCCGGGTCGAATACGTGGCGATTGACGACAATCAGGCTCTTGAAACCTTCCAGTTGACCGCGAAGCTGGAAGGAATTCTTCCCGCCCTCGAGAGTTCTCATGCCGTCGCTCGGGCATTACAGACGGCCGGGTCGCGTTCACCGAACGATATCGTAGTAATTTGCCTCTCCGGCCGCGGAGATAAAGACGTACAAGAAGTCGCCCGGCTATTGGGCAAAGAAATATAACAGTCTGATTGTATTTTCGATTGTCGCGACGCAACCACCGAGCGCGATTTCAAAAGGATATTCCGTGAACCCCTCGCCGATTGCTCAGAGATTTGATCAGCTCAAGGCCTCCGGTAAGATGGCATTTATGCCGTTCTTGACGGCAGGTGATCCCGACCTCGAGATGACGAAAGAATTGCTCGTCGATTGGGGTCGTCGTGGTGTCGACCTGGTCGAGATCGGTTTTCCGTACAGCGATCCCATCGCCGACGGAGCCGTCATCCAGGCGTCGTATACGCGGGCGCTGGCGAAAAAAATTACGATCGATCAGATCTTTACGGCATTAGGCGAGTTATCGGGTGAAAACATTCCACCGCTAGTCGGTATGGTGTCGTACTCACTGATTTTCCGATATGGTACGGATCATTTCATCACCGGGGCTAAAAATGCCGGAATTTCAGGGCTCATCGTCCCCGATTTTCCCGGAGATGAAGCAGGTGCCTTTGCCAAGCAGGTTCAAAATGCCGGGATCGATTCCATCCAGCTCGTCGCACCCACGACGCCGGCGGGACGTGTGCAGAAAATCCTGCAAAGTGCCAGTGGGTTCTTGTACTGTATTTCGGTCGCAGGGACGACGGGGGTCCGGCAGGAGTTACCCGAAGAACTCTCCCAACAACTGGAACAGCTGCAGTCGCAAACCGCATTACCACTCGCCGTCGGTTTCGGCATCAGCCGTTCTGAGCAAGCAGCCGTTCTTCGCGGCAAGGCTCAGGGTGTGATCGTCGGATCGGCGATCGTCAGGCAGTTGGAATGTCTCGATGAAGACCCGACCCGCCGCGCAGCCGTGGTTGCCGAGTTGGGCCGTTTCGTCGACGAAATGGTTCAAGCGACACATCAGTCATGAAAGTGGCGACATAGCAGCAGAGCGCTTGCAAATGCCGCACCGATTCACGATACTTGCCCGCTCGGCGGGAACCTCCATTCCGGTTCATGTGTCAAACTGTTGTCACATGAACCGAATCAGCACCCCCCGCGAGCGTCCGCGAAGATATCCAAGCACGAAGGCGTAGCTCAGCTGGTAGAGCAACGGACTTTTAATCCGTAGGTCCGGGGTTCGAATCCCCGCGCCTTCAATTGTGGCAAACTTCGGCAACCGTCCGTAACCCCATGCATATCATGGGGTTTCTTTTTTGCATAGCTGCCAGCCGGAACATTTGCATTGTGAACGATTGCATCGTGTTGCATAACGATGCCCGGCTTTACTGATGCGCTTTTTGATGAGCTTTTTGATGCGCTTTTTGATTCGCTCATCAACGGCCTTGAAGATGCCGCGTCAATCAGGTCGTTCGTCATCATCAGGTAATTGCGTTCGGACACCTGCATCGAATGACCGATCCAACTGCTGACGGCATGTTGCGGATTCTCCCTTGCGAAGTCGGTTTCTGCGGACCGGCGGAGAGTTTGGAATAAATCTCCCCACGGCTTGATTCCCGCGCGTTCGAGAATCAGCTTCATCATGCGGTGTCGGTTATGCCGGGGGACTGTCACCACGGCGGACGTCGGAGAGGGAACTGCATCGGGACTGCCCGCTGCAATCGCATAGGCGTCTGCCAGAATCGTCAACAGTTCGGGGACGATGGGGACCGTTCGATAGGAATCCGTTTTGGGAGCATAGACTGCAATGAGTTGCTTTCGCTCAAAATCCACGCTGGACCATTTCAGTAGGTGCGTTTCACTGGGGACACGCAACCCGCTGAACCGTGCCAAGCCAATGAGCACCCGCCATGCGGGGGGAGCAACTGCCAGAATATCGCGAGTCTGCGCTGGCGTAATGTAGTGATCGCGGTTCGCAGCAATCGACGCGGACTTTAGCCCGGTGAATGGATTTCGTGGAATCAACTCACGCTCAACCGCCGCCGTGAACATTGCCTTTGCGTTCCGGCAATGAGTTCGAACGGATGCCTCTGAGAGTCGAGACTTCCCCCTTATCGGCGTATACAACGTCGCTCGCCATTCGTGCGCCATTGATGGGGTGATATCACCGATGAGGATGTCTGACCCGAAATACTGAATCAGCCGATCCGCCGTGAGTTCGATCCTCTTCCGGCTTGCCGGTTTGAGGTCTGACCGTTCTGATAGGTAACGGTCGATCCATGCTCGCAACGTAGGGAACTCTGACGGCCTCGTGCGAGAGGTACACAACCCGACGTTGGCAATCCTCTCGTGAATTTGATCGGGAACTCGCTCTGAAAGCCATTCGTTCGCTTTGATGTCGGGTTGAGCCAGCAACTTCGCGGAGATCAGGCGTTCGATCCACCGCTTGTATTCGAGGGCGTCATCGTGTGAGACTTTTCCCAGTCGAATGCGTTTACGTTTCCCGTCTCTGGAATCGGTGAAGTCGATCGCGCGTATGGGTCGCTTGCCACCAGAGAGCTTTTGAAGTGATGCCATGTGAATACCTTTCGTTCGTATGCCAGTTCGTTCTTAATTGGATCTGATATTGCGAGATTATGCAAGGGGGGAATCGTCATCCTTATAAACAGTCGCCACGGTATGGCCATCGAAGTGGCAGACTTCAAACGTCACCGGTCCCACGAGGTCGGGATTGTCGGGCAGGTCGATATCTCGCAGATATGCCCCCGAATTGTGGTCGCCGAATAATATGTAAACGGGGGTGCCTTTGACGTCGATACGAGCAATTTTGCCAGTTTCTTTTTGATCGAATGGAAACATTGTTGTACACTACCTTTCTACCGGAAAAATGTCGTCATATTGGTCGGCAATCGGATGCTCGGAAACCGTTGTGCTTGGAAGTGGTGACACTGGTGACGGTGACAGATTCACCTCTTTCGAGCACAACTGTCCGGTTAACGATTCCGGAAATGGTTCCAAGGTCTTGTAAAATGGTTGTTTGGATCAAATGATAAGCGCGCACGACTTGAACTGGATTTGTCAAAATCGACTTCTGCGACGGTGTTCCCAGCAGTGGAGGATGACAGATGTATTCGGGTCAGTTGGTCTTCGCGCAGTTGATGGAGTTCTTGCCCCGGCACGAATTCAATGCGTGCGTGCGCCGTTATGGCGGGAATCGTCGGCTGCGAAATTTTTCGTGTCGCGATCAATTCTTGACGATGGCGTTCGCACAGTTGACGTTTCGCGAAAGCCTGCGCGACATCGAGACGTGCTTGCGAGCGCTGGAACCGAAATTGTATCACGCGGGATTTCGCGGGAGGATCTCGCGGAGCACATTGGCCGACGCCAATCGCTCGCGCGACTGGCGCATGTTCGCCGACTTCGCTCAAGTCTTGATTGGGCAGGCCCGCAGACTGTATGCGGGAGATCCGCTGGCGACGGCGCTCGACGAAACCGTCTACGCGCTCGATTCGACGACGATCGACTTGTGCCTGTCGTTGTTCCCATGGGCGAAATTTCGCCGCCGAAAAGGGGCGGTCAAGCTGCACACGCTCTTGGATCTCCGCGGCTGCATTCCGACATTCATCCATATTTCTCACGGAAAAACGCACGACGTGGCGGCGCTCGATTATCTGCCGCTCGAACCGGGCGAGTTTTACGTCATGGATCGCGGCTATGTCGACTTTGCCCGACTGCGTCGATTCACGTTGCACTCGGCGTTCTTCGTCACCCGCGCGAAACGGAACCTCGATTTCACCCGCCGCGCTCATCGGCCGGTCGACAAGACGACCGGCTTGCGCAGCGACCAGACCATCATGCTCGCGGGACCGAAGTCGTTGCGTTTGTACCCCGAGGCACTGCGCCGCATCGCGTACTTCGACGCCGAGAACGATCGTCGGTTCGTATTTCTCACAAACAACTTCACCCTGCCGGCGTTGACCATCGCCGAGTTGTACAAGAGCCGCTGGGGCGTCGAGTTGTTCTTCAAGTGGATCAAGCAGCATTTGCGAATCAAGTCCTTCTTCGGCACGAGTCCGAACGCCGTCAAGACGCAAGTATGGATCGCGATCAGCGTTTATGTCTTGGTGGCGATCGTCAAACGAGAACTCCGCATCGAACGGAGCCTCTCCGAAATCTTGCAAATTCTCAGCCTCACGCTTTTTGAAAAAACGCCTATTTTTCAGACCTTTACGAGAATAAATGTACCACTTTCAGATGACACTCCTTCTAACCAATTGACGCTGTTCGACTTATAGCCGGACAGTTGTGATAAAGAGTTATGGATTTCCAGGAGTCCCCTCGGTCTATTTTCGCCAATACGGCGAGTTTTCCGATCGAATTGATTGCACGATTTGCGCAGGGTTTACGGAATATTCTTATGAATGCTGTAATCCACGTCGATGATATAGATGATAGAATTGTTTTTATTGTGACAATCTCGCTGGGGGGCGAGGCATTGTTTCGTGATTCGTGGCATCTACCTCTCAGCACAAGGCGCGGACGTTCAGACTCGCCGTCTCGATGTCGTCGCCAATAATCTCGCCAACGCTTCGACCACGGGGTTTAAGCGTGATCTGGCTCTGATACAGTCGCATCCTCCGCTCGCGAAAATCAACGGTAAGCATTCTGATCCCGACGCGGTCAAAAACGCGATCGGGGGAACCACCCTTGCCGGTATCGCAACCGATCATCGTGACGGTTCTCTCACCGATACCGGAAACTCGCTCGATCTGGCCTTACGCGGACCGGGCTTTTTTCGCGTGTCGAACGGCTCACAGCAGTTTCTGACCCGCGCCGGCAATTTTTCAATGACGGCTCAAGGCGATGTGGTAACGCAAAGTCATGGATTGAATCTGCAGACCAGTTCGGGGAATTCGCTCAACATTCCCGCGAACATCGGCAAGATCGTCGTCGACGAAGAGGGACGCGTTACCGGATTGACACAGGGGACGCTCGACCCGATTCCGCTTGGCAAGCTCGACGTGGTTCGTCCGGTCTCGTTCGAAAACCTGCAGAAACATGGTGAAGGATTGTATTTAGACGACGGTTCCGCCGAATCGGCGGGAAACGCGGTTTCGGTTCAGCAAGGATTTCTCGAAGCGTCGGGAACGCGCCCGATGCTCGAAATGATTGAAATGATCGAAACGTCGCGCGTGCTGGAAATGAACGTGAATTCCATCAAGCTGCAAGACGAATCACTGGGACGGCTGTTACAGGCGATGCCCAACCGTTGAGCACATGATCGACATATCTAAATTCGACGCAAACACGAATTACGAAAACGAGTACGACCATGCCGATCCGAGCATTAAACTCCGGCGCCACGGGAATGTCCGCCAATATGTTCAACCTCGACGTGATCGCCAACAATCTGGCGAACTCGGGGACGACGGCCTTCAAACGGTCGCGCGCCAATTTTGAGGACATGATCTATCAGCAACTCAAGCTACCGGGAACGCAGACGACGCAGGGGCAGCTCACGTCCGTCGGGCTCGGAACCCGATTGCAGAGTACGCAACTCGATTTCGTCACCGGAACACCGGTGACCACCGGCCGTCCGCTCGACCTGATGATCAATGGCGAAGGCTTTTTTGGAGTGACCGACGGAACGCAGGTTTCATACACCCGTGCCGGAAACCTGACCGTGAACGATTCGGGCAACCTGGTGATTGCGTCGGCAGACGTCGGCCGGTTGCTCGATCCGCCGATCACCATTCCCCAGAATGCCATCAATATATCGGTCTCGGCGGATGGCGTCGTCTCTTACATGCAGCAGGGGACTCCCGATCCCATTCAGGCCGGCACCATCAATCTGTATCGTTTCATCAATCCCCAGGGGCTGATTCAGCAAGGGGACAACATCTATTTGCAGTCGCCCGCCTCGGGACCTGCTCAACTTTCCAATCCGGGACAGGATGGCGCCGGCATCATCACTCAAGGGTTTCTCGAATCTTCGAACGTCGAACCTGTCCGAGAACTGGTCGAACTCATCAAGACGCAACGCAACTTTGAATTGAACAGTCAAACGGTGCAAGCCGCCGATCAGGCCCTACAACTGATCGCTAACCTGAGACGCTTCTAAACGATGACCGTCCATCGCCAACGGGGAAATAACTCGAAATACAAAACCGCATCATCGCTAACAATCACAACCAAGACCGGGGATATCCCTGACCAACGAGTATTGAAACAAAAAACGTCATGATCCAACGTCAACTGGCCATTGTCATCTTTTGCAGTCTGCTCTGCTGCGCGGGAACTTCTGCGCCGGCAAAGGACCGCATTGTGACTTCATCGGGCGTTGCGACAATCGATCTGGTCATCCGAATTCGTGAAGACGCGACAACGGATCGCCATCTTGTTCGGCTGGGAGACTGTGCCGACATCATTACCGACGATGGGGCTTTTCGGCAGCAACTCGAAGAATTGACGTTATTCCCTACTCCGGCCGCGGGGCGTCGTATGACGGTCGACTACGACTGGATCAGAGCCCGCCTGAGCGCTCACGGAGTCAACCTGGCACGTGTCGATTTCACCGGCAGTCCACAAGTCACGGTCGTCGGTCCTTCTGTGGAAGTCGATGAAAGTCGAGTTCAGAAACCGAAAAACGTGCGACCTGTGATTCAACAGATCAGTCACCGCGCCGCCGAACGGTCATTGACGAATCGTGATCGCGACCACGCTCACCAACTGGTCATCAAGCAAATTCGGGAAAAACTGATCGAACACGATCCTGACTGGAGCTTTGCCGAGATCGTGACGGAATTAAACGACGAGGAGATCGAACTCGTCGTCAATGCCGTACCAAAGACCTGGAATATACACTCCGCTTCGGAGGCAGAATCGACCGAAACCGGATACAGGCAACTTTGGACCCTGTCATTTGCCGATCGAGCCGGGGTTATCAAGCAGGTCGCCGTCACGACCGACATTCTTCCACCTCATCAAATTCTGACGCTCAGACATACCGTTCCTTCAGGTCATGTGTTGCGGGCCGAAGACCTGAAATGGACCGTGGAATCGACTCGCGGCAGCGACACTGTCAGCTGGGATGATGTGATCGGGAAGGAGACCGTTCGTTCTCTGCGCGCCTCGTCGCCGGTGACGAAATCCGATGTCCGCCGTCCCATTCTCGTCCGCCGCAGCGACATTGTTACGGTGACGGTCGACGTTCGCGGTATTCGGGTTCGAAGAGAGTTCAAGGCCAACGGGCAGGGGGGGTGGGGGGAAACGATTCCCCTGACATCACTGGACGGCCGCCACAAAATTACTGCCCGCATCGTCGGGTTGCACGAAGCGCAGATCATTACCGAGCCACGTATTCCTTCTCAGGGGAGGGTTCTTTCAGACGAACAACGAGCCGGACGCAGTCTTCCGGCCGAATCGTTATCGGACGGAACCGGAATTCGTATCAGTATCAACAACGAGCCGGACAGGACTTCACTGCCGTCTCCCACTTTACGCGACGTATTTGGCGGACAACCTGCCGCACCACCACCCGGTCGATGGAAACAGAATTCGGCAAACGCAGCGGTCCCGCCTGTCGGAGGCCGTCAATCTTCCGTAGACGACGAACATGATGTCGGACCGTGAAATGAACTTTCAAACAACATCCATGATACGAACCGGCTTGAATTGTCTGGCCGTGCTCGGCGTTTCTTTGTTCGCGACGAGCATGAGTCTGGGACAGGAATCGCCGACACGGCGGTCACCTCAGGCTCAATTCTCGGCTGCTGCCGGTGCGCAAACGCGCGTCGTTTCTCCAGTTTCCGCCGAGTTGGTGGCGGCAGATACCGAAGCGGAACCGGCATCAACAGCGGGAAAAACGTCGTCGACGAGGCGATTTGCAACGCCTGTAGCAAAGTCTCGCTTGAATTCCAAAGCCAATACGCAGTTCGACAATACCGAATCGTCCCTCTCGATTCAGTACGATTCGATTTCGATCAAACGCCCGACGAAGTCGCGGCATATGCGAGATTATTCGTGGATCTACATCGATCAACCGCAACCGCGTGAGGTCAAAGAACATGACATCATCACAATTATCGTCGACGAAAAAAGCGAAGTGACACAAAATGCCCGATATACGCGGCAGCGTATGGGACAGCTTAAAGCCGAACTCAAGGAGTTCGTGCGACTGGATGACCAAATGAATCTGGCAACGGCAGCCGCCAATCAGCCGACAATCGACGGCACGCTGCAATCGCGGCTTCAGAGTGCGGGTGATACGATCAATACCGAAGGGATTCGTTACCGCATCGCGGCGACCGTAGTCGACGTGCTGCCGAACGGACATCTTGTGCTCGAAGCACGCAAGAGCATTCGTGCGAATTTCGACGTCTGGGAATACACGCTGACCGGAATTATCCGCAGCGAAGATGTCAATCGCGACAATACCGCACTCAGCGAAAACATTGCCAATCTGAATATCGTCAAGAAACAGCGGGGACGCGTCTTCGATGCCACCAAACGTCCCTGGGGTATATTCCTGTGGGATATGCTGATGCCGTTCTAATAGCGCCGGGAAATTTCATCATGAATTGCTTGTATCAACTATTTGGGCCGGCCTTGCGTCCTTTCTGGGTCGCAGCAATAGCGTTATGTACTCTCGGAATGGGTACCCCGGCACAGGCACGCACGCGGCTCGAAAATATCTGCACGGTCTACGGACAAAAGGAAATCAAACTCACCGGCACCGGGCTTGTCGTCGGCTTGAACAAGACGGGCGACGGCGGAAAAAGCCCATTGACGATGATGGCGCTGGCCTCGGTGATGAAGTTAAACAACCTTCCTGTCGTGTCGCCCGATCAGCTGCGCGATGCCGACAATGTTGCTTTGGTGATGATTGAAGCCACCATTCCTAGGACGGGGATTCGGCGTGGTCAAAAAATCGACTGCTATGTCAGTTCGTTTCTCGGAGCCAAAAGCCTGCGTGGCGGTCGCCTGCTGACCGCTGCGGTCGAGACAGCCGATATCGGTGACGACAGCGTCATCGGCCTCGCATCGGGGGCGATTTACATCGAAGGGGACGGCCCGTTGACGACCGGGAAAATTCCTCTCGGGCTGACGATCGAAGAAGACGTCATCTCTCCTTTCGTCGACACCGAGAACGGATATGTGATTACGCTTCTGCTGGATAAAGATCACGCCAGCTTCAAGGCAGCGGGTGAAGTGGCACACGTCATCAACGAGGAATTCGCCGAAGAGGTGACCGGAGAAATCGCTCGTGCCGTCGGACCGGGGACGATCGATATCTCGATTCCCGAACAATATCACGTTGCTCCCGTCGATTTCGTCGCCGAAGTATTGAAGATCGCGATCGAAAATCCGCAGCCCGAAGCGCGTGTGATCGTCAACGCGAAGACGGGAGTGGTCAATTTTACGGGTGACGTCGAAATCAGCCCGATCGTGATCTCGCATAAGAACCTGGTCATCGAAGTCGGCGGCGGTGCGGAACCTCGCGGCCCCTCCTTTCGCGAAATCCCCAGGATCGACAAGCAGAACAACCAGACACCGCAACAGTTTCGCGATCTGGTCGAGGCCTTAAACCAGTTGCAGGTGCCAACCGCCGATCAAATCGAGATCATTCGAGCGATTCATGCCTCGGGTCGTCTGCACGCCGTATATGTGGAGCAATAAACGTGGCAGGACTTTCAGCCGTCTCTTCCGTCAATTCGCTTTCGGCCGTCAGTTCGTTGGGCCGATCGGCGGATGTTGCATCGAAAATCGCCGTCATGACCAACGAGATCCCGCAGCCGTTCGCGGCGGCGTTGAATGAAGCCGGCCAATCGAACGACCCAACGACGAATCTCGCCCCTTCGGAGGTGTCGTGGTCTACTGAGCATGCCGACAAAGACGACCCTGTCCGCAAAGCTTTCCAGGACTTTGTTGCCGGTACATTTTACAAGCAGATGTTCAAAGCCTTGCGGAGCGGCCAGAACAAACCGGCGTACATTCACGGCGGTGCCGCCGAAGAAATGTTCCAAAGCCAACTCGATCAACAGGTGGCCGAAGATCTTGCAGCGAATCACGGAAGTTCATTCTCTGATTCACTTTATGAGTCGTTCCAGCGCGAGCGACGCCAGGGCCGCTTCTCGACAACGGCGTGACGCATCGGGAATTCTCGACCGTCTTACGTCAGCCGGACGCGCGCCGTGCAGTTGCACGTAGTAGCCGTTCGTTGGAATGTCAAACTCTGACGGTTGTAGTTGGACGTGCTGAATTCGCCGCTCTCAACGGTTATTCCCTCGGAAGTTATTCGTCCGATCCTGACGACATTAACTGATGAGAGGGAACGATCGTAAGTTCCCCTGCGCACCTGCGAACGAATTCCCCGCGTCGTTCGCCGATCGAAAGCGAACATACGATCCATGAATGCCAAACGACCCATCTCGAATCCGCAGGTGTCTGCAGTAACGCCCCGATCACCGGCACAACTGCTCGTCGACATACAGCAGCTTATCGCCGAATTGTTGAATACGGGCGAAGGGTTGTTGCTGCACTACGAGCACAAGTCTTCGGCGATGCAGCGTGCCTCCGCCGACGAGATGCTCAAATTAACCGATATCGAGACATCGCTGACGCAACGGCTTGAACGCAGCTTAAGCCGACGCCGAACGATTTTGAAGGATGCGGGTCTGCTGCGTTTGCCGCATCGTACATTACGGGAATTGATAGTCGCATTACCGGGGGCTCCGCGGGAGGAATGGGACGCCGCCTTGACGCGCATTCAGCAACAGTCGCAACGCCTTCGATTGATCGGCTGGTCGCACTGGATTGTCGCCCATCGCACGCAGTCTCATTACAACGAACTGATCGATCTGATTGCCCAGGGGGGTTACCGTTCGCCCACATACAGCCAACACGCGCAACGCGAAGGAAAAGGTGGCGTGCTGTTGGACGCATCGATTTAGCATTGGGAAATGTCTGGTCTTGAATACGATTTTGTGCAAGCGAGTTTGACGAAACTCAACCGCCGGGCTTCGTGTCCGGACGATTGAAGAGGGTGACATGAGTCTCAGCGGGACATTGGCCGCCGTCGGCAGAAGTCTGGAAATTTTCAGCACCGGCATTCAGGTGGCCGGGCAGAATATTTCCAACAGTTCGACGCCCGGCTACATCCGCGAAAAGCTCGACATCAGCACCGGACTTCCGTATGCAAGCGGTTCTCTCATTCTCGGGACCGGAGCCAAAGCCAACGGGATCAAACAGCAGATCGATCTCTATCTCGAAACGCGCATTCATAGCGCCAACTCCGAAGTTTCCGCATCGAGTGCGATCACCAATATCTACCGTCAGCTCGAATCCGAACTCAACGCGTTGGGTGACGGCTCGCTTTCGGATCTGGTGAGCGGTTTTCTGTCGACCCTGCACGATGTCGTCAATCAGCCCGCATCGGCGGCCATTCGGCAATTCGCTGTGCAGGACGGGCAAACATTGGCCGGCCAGTTTCAGTCGCTCCGTTCACGAATCGACGATATTCGTGCGACCCAGACGATCAATGTGAATTCTCTGGTTAATGAGGCCAATCGACTGATCGATCAGGTGTATAAGCTCAACTTCGATATTCAACGGGCCGAACTCGGCGGCTTGATCGAGAGCGATGCCGGTGCGCTGCGCAGTCAGCGTTACGACGCTCTCACGCGGCTTTCAGAAATCATTCCCATACAATTCGAAGAGCGTGCCAACGGCAGCGTCGATGTGCGAACGCCTTCCGATTATCTGATTCTCGCCGGTAGCTTTCAGCATCTGGCGACCAGTACCGAAGTCGATCGTGGTGTCAATGTGACGTATGTTCGACTGGATCACACCGGGACCGATGTGTCGCATCTCGGCGGAGAACTGAAAGGGATCGTCGAAGGACGCGATGACGTGTTGGGAGGTTTCGTCGATAATCTTGACGAATATGTCTCGAACTTCATCTACGAATTCAACAAGATCCACGCCTCAGGGCAGGGGATTAAGCGGTTCGATAACGTCACCGGCACCTACGCGGCAACCGACGCGACAGCGGCGCTCAATCAAGCCGGTCTGACATTTTCACCCGAACATGGCAGTTTCGAGTTCACCGTCGCCAATCAGCAGACCGGAATCGCCGAGTCGTCGATCATCAGCATCGATCTCGACGGCATTGGTACCGATACCTCGCTCGCGGGGTTGCGCGATGCCCTCAACGCCGCCAATCCGCATATTACGGCGAGTATTACCAGCGACAACCGCCTGAAGATCATCGCCGCCAACGGTTACGAATTCAGTTTCGCGAATGATTCGAGCGGCGTGCTGGCCTCGTTGGGAATCAACACTTTCTTCATGGGAAAAAACTCGACCGATGTCGGAGTGAATTCCGTGATCGCCAACGATCATCGTTACCTTGCGACCTCTCGCGGGGGAGGAGAATCCGACGGCAGTAACGCCCAGCGGCTCACCGATTTCATCAAGCAACCCGTTTCGGGATTGGGAAACGTCAGCCTGAGCGAATATTACGATTCGTTGGTCTCGAACATTGCGCAAATGTCGGCCACCAGTACCACCTTGACGAACGGTCTGCAAGCTTATCAGGATTCGCTCAACAGCCAGCGCGAACAATTTTCGGGCGTAAGCCTCGATGAAGAAGCATTAATGATGATGCAGTTTCAACGATCGTACCAGGCGTCTGCCCGGTTGATCGGCGTGATCGACGAGTTATTCGACGTGCTGTTGAATATTTGATCGCCTTGGTATTTCCATCAGTTGACAGGAACACGATTGACGCGAGCGGTTGCTCGCCCTGAAAAATTCTTATGAGCCTCGGACCCATATTACCTGGACGATTGCCGACGTCGCTGCTGACGTCGCGTCTGGCACAGAACATTCAGGCGAGTTCCCTTTCGCTGGCGCGGGTGCAAGATCAGATTTCGAGCGGGAAAAAATACTTTCTTCCCAGCGAAAACCCGACGTCGTCGATCCGGGCTCTCATTCTGCAAAAATCGCTCGAGTCGCGGAAGCAGATTCAGGCGAATATCGTGACCGATCGCACATTTCTGGCCAACAGCGAATCGACGCTGGCGCCGGTTTCCGATCTGCTCAATCGCGCCAAAGGGGCTCTCCAGGCAGGACTGGGAGATGCATCGACCGCCGTCGAGCGTACCGCTCTGGCGAATGAAGTCGTCTCGATGCTGCAAGGGGCGCTCGGCATCGCCAATGCGAGTTTTCAGGGGCGATATCTTTTCGCCGGTACTCAGAATTCGCAGCCGCCGTTTCAACTGATCAACGGCGCCGTCCGCTACCTGGGGGACGGAGGAGCCATCAATTCCTTTGTCGACGCCGGTACGCTGGTCGCCAATAACGTTGACGGCGCCACGGCGTTCGGCGCTCTGAAGGCCAATACCGGTTCGGACATCAATCCCGCGTTGACGACCTCCACGCGCATCGGTGATCTGCTTGCCGGCCGGGGAATCACTCTCGGAAAAATCGAACTGACTCTCGACGACGGCGTCAATCCCATCCAGTCGGCGGTCGTTGACCTGACCTCCGCACAAACGATCGGGGATATCAAGACGCGGCTCGAAAATGCATTCGCGGGCGGTCCCGTTACGCTGGGAGTCGATATCGACCCAACCAGCAAGATGGGACTTCGCCTGACTCCCTCCGCCGGTTCGATTGCCGTCCGCGATATCACCGGTTCGACGGTGGCCCGCGACCTCGGCATTCTCGGCGGTCCGGCGGCGTCGATCGTCGGTGACGATCTCGACCCTGCGTTGTCGATCTACACGTCAGTCTCGGCTCTTAACGGCGGTACCGGCATCGGCAGTACAGCGGGAACGGGATTGCTCATCGACAACGGTCTCACTTCGAAAGTCGTCGACCTTTCCTCGGCGAATACTGTGCAGGATATCTTCAACACGTTGCGGCAGTCGGGACTCGATCTTGTCGTCGGTTTTAATTCAGAACGCAACGGCCTCGCGATATCGAGCCGGTTGAGCGGCAAGCAACTCACGATCGGCGAAAACGGCGGTACGAACGCCTCGGGACTCGGCATTCGCACGATGACTCCCGACACATTTCTTGCCGACCTGAATTTTGGAGCGGGCGTGCTTCAGGATGGGTCAGAATCGATTCGCATTCTCCGACGTGACGGTACCAATGTTGACGTCGATATCGGAAACGCCGTGACGATACGCGATGTGATCGATGCTATTAACGCCGTCGACGAATTCTCGGGTTCAACGCCGCTCGCCGATTTGAATCTGGGGACGGGAGTACCGGTGGGAGGGGGTTCGCAGCTCGATATCACCCGCCGCGATGGTTCGAATGTCAGTATCGATCTAAGCGGTACGTCGACGTTGCAGGAAGTCGTCGATGCCATCAACGCCGTCGATGCGGGAAATCTCGTCGCGTCGATCGACGCGACGAACCATCGCCTTACGCTCACCGACAATAGCGGCATCGGTGATCTCACCGTTGCGACGAACGACATTTCGACCGCGCTGGGAATGGCCGGCAGCGAAACCAGCGGCGACACAGCGGCAGCGTTAACGGGGGTGTACGTTCCGGTGAAACTGTTCGCACGCTTCAACACGTTCGGCAACGGTATCGAAATCGCTGATGGCAGCGGCAGCGGTCCTCTGACGATCGACAGTAACACTGTTGCGATCGCACTCGGTATCGACGGAACGCAGAGCGGCAGCGATCCGACGGCGTTCCTGGCCGGACGCGACGTCAACGGTCAAAAGAACGGTGGTGTGTTCGGCATCCTGTTGGAACTCGAACAGGCTCTGCGTAAGGGAGACAATCAGACGATGTCGCGGTTGGAAGCAGAATTGACTGCGGAAATCGACCGCTTCAATGCCGTGCGTGCCGAAACGGGAAGCCGGATGAAACTGCTCGATGATGTTGAATCCCGTTTACTGGATGACAACTTGCAGATTCAGGAAGCGCTGTCGAAAGAGACCGACACCGACATTACGGAAGCGATTCTCCAGATGACACAGCAGCAGGCGACCTTCGAGACGACACTCAAAGTCGCCGCCCAGACGTTCAGTCTGAACCTGCTCAATTTTATCTGACGCTGCCCGCGGTATTTTCTGATATCTTCCGCCCGCGCAGAGGACAGAAGGTCATACAACCCAGGCTAACGGCCTGGGTTGACTTTTTTCTGTCGTGCCATTGATACCCGGTATGAAAATCGTTATTCTGCCTTGTTCTCGCGAACGAGTTATGCGGAGAGTTCGTCGCTGTGTCGATGCAACCTGCGATGATCCGTATGCGACATATTTTGTGTAAGTTGTTTTATGGTGACGATTTACGCTGGTGGTTTGTGGATAATTCTGTCGTTTGTCGGCAGGTGCTTCCATTAGCGTGACGCCGATATTTGATGATGGGATGACGACCGTGGCAGTGACAACGACCGTACGATCTTACATGACCAAACCGGCTGAGGTTCAACCCGACTGGTTTGTGGTTGACGCCGAAGCCCAAATTGTCGGTCGGCTGGCGACCTGTATCGCCACCGTGCTGATGGGCAAACACAAGCCGACATATACGCCACATGTTGACGGTGGCGATTGTGTGGTCGTGCTGAACGCCGATAAGATTCGGATGTCGGGACGTACCCTGCCTCACCCGACCAATCCCCACTTCACCGGCAAAATGCTCCGCAAAGAATACCTGCGGTACAGCGGTTATCCGGGGGGGCTCAAGACAACGACGGCGGCAGAGTTACTCGAACGCAAGCCGGAAATGATCTTGAGCGAAGCCGTTCGCCGCATGCTTCCCAAGAATAAGTTGCAGGCGAAAATGCTGAAGCGCTTGAAGATTTACACCGGGACAACTCATCCGCATCAGGCTCAGAACCCGCAGCCAATGCCCGAGTGCTGGCTCCCATAATTCCCGACCATTCCCGTCACGTTAATTCAGTGAATGCATTTAAGACAGATTTCTATGGAAAACCAGAACCTCGATAACGATCAGACTCCCGAAACCGAACCGACTTCTGTTGAGGCCGAGCCGACACCCGTTGAGACCGAGCCGACACCAGCGACTCCCGAACCGGTGGCGACGGCAGACGAGCCGGCACCAGCCGCTCCCGCCATGCCCGAGTTGACTTTGGGAAGCGGAGCCGCGGCGGATGACGAGGCCACTCCGGCGCACGAGCCAAGAGTTCTTCGCGGTAAGCTCGATCGCTTCGGTATCGCGATGGGAACCGGTCGCCGGAAGACGGCGGTCGCCCGTGTGCGAATTAAGCCGGGGTCTGGTAAGTTCACAGTCAACGACCGTGAATTGGCTGATTATTTTCCCGTCGAGCGGTATCGTTTGACGATTGAAGCCCCTCTTCGCGATACGAACAATGTCGGGAAGTACGACATCTGGGTGCGTGTTGGTGGCGGCGGTCCGACCGGACAGACCGGCGCGATTGTCCTGGGCATCGCCCGTGCGCTCGAAGTTCTCAATCCCAGCTTGCACGAAGTCCTGCGTAACGGCGGTTATCTCTCCCGAGACAGCCGAATGGTCGAACGCAAGAAATTCGGCTTTAAGAAGGCACGACGCAGCTTCCAGTTCTCGAAGCGTTAATCGTTTGTGGCTCGGCTCTGAAACAGGGGATGACCTTCTTTTCGGCATTGATACTGCGAATTCGAGTGGGCGCCCGGAGGGGTTGACCCCTATTTATCAGGCGGTGCGAAGCGGTTTGAAACGCGAGAAATGCGTTCGAATCGACCTCCTGCCGCTGATTTTGAGACGAACTTCAAGCAACGAGTATTTGTGCCGTGCATCAAAATTCGATGTATCGCAGTTTACTGCTTCCCGACTTGCGCGTCATGCTCTCCGAGAATGACGAAGCCGGGTTGAGCGAGTTTTGTGACGCGCTGCATCCCGCCGTCAGCGCTGAGGTTCTCGAAGAACTCGAAAGCCGTGAGGCCTGGCGTGTTCTCACGCATTGCGATGTCCGCCGGCAGGCAGAGATTTTCGAATTCCTCGACCACCCTCAGCAGATGATGCTTGTCGACGTGGTGGAACGGAAGGAACTGTCCAAACTCATCGAAGCAATGTCGGCCGACGAACGGGTCGATGTTCTCTCGAAGATGGATCCCGGTCACGTCGAGAATCTGCTGCCGCTGATGGCCCATGCCGAGCGTACGGATATTCGCAAACTGCTGTCGTATCCGGAAAACAGCGCCGGTTCGATTATGACGACCGATTACGCCTCGCTTAACGAAGGAATCGTCGCGAGCGAAGCGCTCGAACAATTACGGCACCAGGCCCCCGACAGTGAAACTATTTATTATGTCTACATCGTCGATGAAGGCCGCCGTTTACGAGGAATCATTTCGCTTCGCGAATTGATTCTCTCCAAACCGGGCACACCGATTTCGAATATCATGAATCGCGATGTGATATCGGTGCGAGTCGACGACGATCAGGAATCGGTGGCCCACGAATTGGCGCGGTTCGACTTCATCGCCATACCGGTCGTCGATAATCAGAATCGCCTGGTTGGTATCGTTACGCACGACGACGTGATTGACGTGTTGCAGGAAGAAGCCCAGGAAGACGCCTATCGCGCCGGTGCCGTGCAGCCGATGCAAGGAAGTTATCTCACGCTTCCGGTGCTGACCATCAGCTGGAATCGCGGCATTTGGCTGGTCGCGCTGCTCGGTGCAGCACTGATGACGGCCGCCGTTTTGAACCATTACCAATCGGTCTCGACGTCGTTCGTCTGGATGATTTCGTTTCTCCCGCTGGTTCTGGCGAGCGGGGGGAATGCCGGGACGCAGTCGGCGACGCTGATCATTCGCGCGATCGCCGTCGAAGATTTGGACAAGTCCGATTTATTTCGGCTGATGAAGCGCGAGATACTGACGGCGACAATTCTGGGAACCACGCTGATGCTGCTCGCATTTTTCGGCAGTTTGATGTTTCTGTCCTGGTCCGAAGCAAGCGTGCTCGCGCTGACGGTGTTTCTTGTTGTGGTCTTAGGGAGTATCAACGGTCTGGTGTTCCCGTTGATCTTCCGCCGTCTGGGGATGGACCCTGCATTGATGTCGAACCCGCTCATCGCGTCGCTAAGCGACCTCATCGGCGTATTCATCTACTTTAATGCGGCGGTCTGGCTGCTTGCCGAGCAGAAAGCGTGATGTCGTTTGGACGCCATTGCACTATTTGCTGATGTCGTGTTCAATGGTGGATCGACACCAACATGGCCCGTCCGAACCGTTCCACTTTTCGGCTCATCGCTATGAATCCATCCACCAAGCCGCAAAACCTCATGTTCGGTCTCGTCGGAGCTCTTGTCGGTGGAGTCATCGGCTACTTCGCATTCTTCTGGATCGTACGACAGGGCTTTTATGCGCTTTTGGTTCCGGCGTCACTCTTGGGATTAGGTGCCGGGCTCGCGGCACGGCAACGGATTGTTCCGCTCGCCGTCATTTGCAGCATTGCCGGGCTCTTGCTCGGAATTGCCACCGAATGGAAATTCGCGCCGTTCAAGGCCGATCATAGTTTTCTGTTTTTCGTGACGCATCTGCACGACTTAAAACCGATCACGCTGATCATGATCGCCGTCGGCGGATTTTTCAGTTATCGACTGGCGCTCGGGTTCCAACGGTGATTGCGAATCGCTCTGTAGCGTAAAGCCTCTGCCTCGCGGCAATCCATTTTTTCTCCATGTCTCCCCGTCTTCGTCTGTGGTAATATGACATTATTAATGAACTCAATCACCAACACCTCTCACGCGTAATGACAGAAGCATGGCCAGACCGCGCAAACGACCGAGCTGGGACGTTCGTCTTGTCAATTCGACAAGCCCGGTCTGCTTGTTGAACGCCGCCCGTAAAGTGGTGATGTTCAACGCGGGATGCGAACGACTCACTGGCTGGTCGGCGGACGACGTTGTCGGCAACGTCTGCGAGTTTCGCAGTGATGCCGCGCCGGGTGAAGTCGAATCGCTCCTCTCGGGGTTGTGTCCCTCGGCAGACGTGCTGGCCGGACAGGCGTCGAGCGTTCCGATTTACCTGATTCCGAAAAAAGGTCAGCCTTTGCCGCGCCTGGTCCATTTTTTTCCGCTCGAACAAGACCGGCAGATCGATCTGATTTTGATCGTGATATCGCCGCTCAAGTCGCCGCATTCGACGGCCGGAGTGTCGCCAGCGCAGAAGTGGCACGCCGAGCTGGCGTCGTTGCGATTACAGTTGAGGCAACGATTCGGAATCTCGTCGTGCGTGGCGAACAGTTCGAGTATGCAGCGCGTGCTGACGCAGATGCAGTTGGCAAAATCGGTTCGCTCGGCGGTCCATTTCGTAGGTGAAGCGGGAACAGGAAAAGAACATCTGGCCCGTTCGATCCATTATGATGCCGACCCGAAAAAACGGTCTTTCGTACCGCTCGATTGCCGGCAGATACCGGTGCGCGAGTTGAAACAGACCGTTCGTCGGCTGCTGGCCGATAATGCCCGTGAGGGAGACCCCTCGGCGGCGCTCTATCCGGGAACGGTCTTTCTGATCAATGTCGAATGTACGCCTCGCGACGTGCAAGAAGCGATTATCGAGGCGTATCAGCCAGGGGGGACGGCGCTCACGCACGACTTGCGTTTGATGTCCTCGAGTACGCACGAGTTGACGGAGTGCGTGAACGCGGAGGAATTACTGGAGCCGTTTTATTTGTTACTCACGCCACTGGTCTTGCAGCTACCACCGTTGCGCCACCGCAAAGATGATCTTGAACTTCTGAGCCAGCATTTTCTGGAACGGGACAATAAAGGGGCCGGAAAACAGCTCACCGGTTTTGCCGCTGACGTCTTGACGCAATTTCGCGAATACAACTGGCCGGGCAATCTCGACGAGCTGTCGCAGGTCGTTAATGCTGCCCGCGCTTCGGCATCGGGGTCGATGATCACCATCCCCGATTTGCCACTCCGATTTCGATCCGGAGTCGACGCCCAAAGTATTGGCCCGGCGGTTGTTCCCCAGCAAGTCGAAAACCTCGAAGCGCTGCTCACCCGCATCGAAACCGAACAGATACAACTCGCCCTCGAACAATCGCATTTCAACAAAAGTAAAGCCGCCGATGCGCTCGGTATCACCCGGCCTCGCTTGTATCGGAGAATGGAACAACTGGGAATCGTCGATCGGGAAGATCGCTTGAAGTCGGCAACTTAATCCTTCTCCCTTGGGGAGAAGGTGGCCGCAGGCCGGATGAGGGCGCTTTTGAAGAGAAGGATGAAGGATGAGCCAGAGGGAAGAATGCAATTGGATCTTTTTTTGACTCATCCTTCATCCCTCGTTTGAAAGACACCCTCACCCCGGCCCTCTCCCAGAGGGAGAGGGAGAAAAACCGAAAAAAGGAACCATAAATGCCCAATACCCGTCCGAAAGTGGCTGCGATTTTTACCGTCATGCGGTTTCGCAGTCACGCCTACGATATTCTTGAAAACTTTCGCGACCCTTATCTGTTCAACGGAGAACTGGTCGATCCCGGCGTCGACGTGGTTTCGTTCTACGCCGATCAACGTGCCCCCGAAGGGGACATGCTCGACGAAGCCCGGGCCAAGTTTGATGTACCACTCTACGATACGATCGCCGGGGCTCTCTGTTGCGGCGGCGACAAACTTGCTGTCGACGCCGTTCTCGTGATCGGCGAGCACGGAGAATACCCGTACAATCCGCGCTTGCAGCATATGTATCCTCGTAAGCGGTTCTTCGACGAGGTCGTCGCCGTGATGAAGCAGTCGGGGCGTGCGGTTCCCTATTTCAGCGATAAGCATTTTTCGTATCGTTGGGATTGGATCTCCGAAATGGTCGCGACGGCACGCGAACTCAACATGCCGATGATGGGAGGCAGTTCGGTCCCGTTGGCACAGCGCGTTCCTGCCACCGAAGTTCCCGCAGATGCCGAGTTCGACGAGGCCGTGGTGATTCACGCCGGTGGACTCGAATCGTACGACTTTCACGGTCTCGAAATCCTTCAGTCGCTCGTCGAAGGTCGCAAGGGGGGCGAAGCCGGAGTAAGCCGTATTCAAGTCGTTCAGGGAAAAGACCTCCGCTCGGCGATCGAATCGGGACGCATCTCGCAACAATTGATCGACGCCGCGATGAAGGCCGAACTCGGCGAAACCGTCGACATCTTTCGCCCGGTTGACGGCGATCGATCGGGTGAGTTGTCCCCCGCCGCTGAACCCTATGCCCTGCTGCTCGACTACGCCGACGGCCTCAAAGCGTCGGTGCTCCGCGTCGGTGCCAACGCCAACCGTTGGAACGCGGCGTTTCAGCTCAAAGGGGAGACCGAACCGCAGGCCTTCCGTTACTTCAATGGGCCGTGGGGAAACCGCAATCTGTTCAAGGCGCTCTCGCACGCGATACAGCATCTCTTCGTCACCGGTGAAGAACCGTATCCGACGGCAAGAACGGTTCTCACGTCCGGTATCCTGACGGCATCGATGGAGTCGTACATTCAGGGGGGTGTAACGATCGCCACACCGTTTCTCGAAACGCCGTACCTGCCGAAAGACTTCAAGGTGTTTCGCGAAATGGGTGAATCGTGGAAAGTGTTAACGAAAGAGACCCCCGAGCCGAAGGATTTTCGACCGGGGTTCGATGTCAGTTTGGTCAAAGGTTAGCCGCGACGCGAAGGCTTTGCGTAGCGGAGCGCTAGCTGCTTCTCTACAATCAGACGGCACCTTATTAATCTGAATTTTGAAAGTGGGAACCAATCATGAATTCAAATCGACACACAATTCATGTGGCGATACTCGGACTTGCAATGCTCACTTTGAAGGCGAATTCTGCATACGCCATCGACGACTACACCCTCGGCCCCGATTCGATAGTGCAGGAGGGCGTTCCTCAAGGAACCGTCACACAAGGCCAGTGGACCAGCGAGAAGATCTTTCCCGGTACAGTGCGCGACTATTGGATTTATGTTCCCGCTCAGTACAACGCCGACAAGCCGGCGTGCGTGATGGTTTTTCAGGATGGCGGCAGTTACGTCAACCCCGAAGGACAACAGCGGGCCACCGTCGTAATGGATAACCTGATCCACAAGGGAGAAATGCCCGTAACCATCGGCATCTTCCTGAGCCCCGGCGTCGTTCCGGCGACCGAACCCGACCAGAAGCCGCGCAATAATCGCAGTTTCGAATACGATACGCTCAGCGATCAATACGCGAAGTTCTTGCTCGAAGAAATTCTGCCGTTCGTCGGTGAGTCGTATAACCTGACCGAAGACCCCGACGAGCGAGCGATCTGCGGCATCAGTTCGGGGGGGATCTGTTCGTGGACCGTCGCGTGGGAGCATCCCGAAGCGTTTCGTAAAGTCCTCAGTCAAATTGGAAGTTTCACGAATATCCGCGGCGGACATGTCTACCCGGCGCTCATCCGCAAAACCGAACGCAAACCAATTCGGGTCTTCCTGCAGGAAGGCTCGAACGATCTCGACAACCTGCATGGGAACTGGCCTTTGGCAAATCAGCAGATGGCGGCGGCTCTCAATTTCGCCGGTTACGATTACGAATTCGTGATGGGAGACGGCGCCCACAGCGGAAAACATGGCGGAGCGATTCTGCCCGAATCGCTCCGATGGTTATGGAAAGATCGCGTGGAGGAAAAGTAACGGAAGAAATTTTTATCACCACAGAGACGTCGGGAAGAGACACAAACCATGATCGTCCGCAGATTTTCGCAGAAGGACGCAGATAAATGCCCCATAAGAAATCAATTCATTCTTGTCTTTTCTTCACATCTGTGATCATCTGCGAAAATCTGCGGACAAACAATCTGCACGTTACGTCTGTGGTTAGCTTTAGAATTCTTGATTGGACATCATCATGAGACGTTGTTTCGTTGTTGCGAATGTTGTTTTTCTCTGCGGAATCATCGTTGCGAAGGTATCGCCGCTGCCGGCTCAGGATATGGCGCTGTCGCAGGTGCTCGTCGATGGCGAAGACTGGCAACTGTTGGGTGAAGGTTACAAATTTACCGAAGGACCGGCGGTCGATCGGCAGGGGCATGTCTACTTCACCGATATTCCCAATAATGTGATCTACGTGATCGACACCGACGGCGCGATTGTGCTGTTCGCCGAGAACACGGCGAATACCAACGGTCTAATGGTCGGTCCTGACGATCGAATCTATGGTTGTCGGAACGGCGACAAGCAGATCGTCGCATACACGACCGACGGTGCGATGGAGGTGATCGTCGAAGGGGTGACGTCGAACGATCTGGTGGTGACGTCGAAAGGGGCGATTTTCTTCACCGATCCGTCGAACGGGCAGGTGTATTATATTTCTCCGCAGCGTGAAATGCGCGTGGTGGCGAACGAGATTCATCCGAACGGGGTGATCATGTGGCCCGATGAAGGGACGCTCGTGGTCACCGAACGCGATTCGCTTCATTTGTGGACGTATCGCATCGAATCTGACGGTAGTTTGACGAACCGCGAACGGTACTACGGACCGCTGCAGCTCAGATCGGACAGCAAGACACCCGGTTCTGACGGTATGACGGTGGACCGTGATTTCCGGCTGTATGTAACGACGCGTTTGGGATTGCAGATGTTTGACCCGACCGGTCGGCTAGGGGGCACGATCGCCAAGCCGCACAATGGTCCGATGGCCAACGCCTGCTTCGGCGGGAAAGACTTTGATTACCTCTACGCCACCTGCGGCGACAAAGTCTATCGGCGAAAGACGAAAGTGACGGGAGTGCCGTATTTTTTGCGGGCAGGTGAAAAGAAAGAGTAGCACTGAGTCCGTTGGACTCCTGACATACGGCCTCTATAATTTCCTCCATGTCGCTCCGCATTTCTGATCTCCGTTTGCCGGTGGGTGCTCCGGAAGAAAAACTCACCGAGCTGATTGCGCGGCGGTTGAAGCTCCCGCGAACCGACATTACGCGGTGGCGGATTCTGCGAAAAAGTCTCGATGCCCGCTCTCGGCAGGAATTGAAATTCGTGTTCTCGGTGGTCGTCGAACTTCCGACCGACGTCGAAGTACACGTCTTGCGAAAAGGGGCCGACGCCGTCGACCATTTCGTCGATGAAGGTTTCGACGATCCGTTGCCCGGACCTTCGCCGTTAGAGGATCGGCCAATCGTCGTCGGCAGCGGGCCGGCAGGATTGCTTGCCGGGTACTATCTGGCGCTCAAAGGATTTCGGCCGCTGATTCTCGAACGGGGCAAAGCGGTGAAAGAACGCGTTCCGGCGATTCGGCTGTTCGACTCCGGCGGTCCGCACGATCGCGAAAACAATTACCTGTTTGGCGAAGGGGGGGCCGGCTGCTTCAGCGACGGTAAACTGACATGCCGGATGTCGGGATCGGATGTCGATTGGGTGCTCGCGAGTTTTGTCGAGTGCGGAGGACGAGAGTCGCTGACTTACGAACATCGTCCACACCTCGGCAGCAACAAGTTACCGATGATCTGTCGCAATTATCGCCGAAAGATCGAAGTCCATGGCGGGGAATACCGCTTCGATTGTTGTGTCGAACGACTCGACATTCAGAATGGTGAAATCCGTGGGGTGTATACTTCGCAGGGTTATCTCAAGAGTGCGCACGTGATTCTTGCCATCGGTCACAGCGCCCGCGACACGTATCACATGTTGCACGAACTTGGTGTGCCGATCGTACCGAAAGCGTTTCAGCTCGGCCTGCGCATCGAACATCCGCAAGAGGACGTCAACCGCATAAAATACGGACGCCCTGAATACATCGAGCAACTTGGGGCTGCCGATTACACGTTGACGGCACGCGGGCAGCGCGATTTGTTTTCGTTCTGTATGTGCGCCGGGGGGATTGTCATTCCGAGCGTCTCCGAGCCCGAGATGTTCTGCTCGAACGGCATGAGTAACAGCCGTCACGACACTTCGTTTGCGAACAGCGGCCTGGTGGTGACGCTCGACCCGACGGAGTTCGGGTCGGATCATCCGCTGGCGGGTGTGCATTTGCAGCAGCGGTATGAATCGCTGGCGTTTCTCGCGGGAGACCGCGACTATCTTTGCCCGATTCAACGCGCTTCCGACTATCTGGCGAACACGATGAGCGATCGCGAGACGAAATTCGACTGTTCGTATGCTCGCGGCGTCAAAGCGGCAGACCTTACGCAACTGCTTCCCGACGTCATCACCCGCGCCATTCAGGCTGGATTGCCGATTATGGATAAGAAATGGAAAGGGTCGTTCCTGAAGCATGCGGTGCTCGTCGGTCCCGAAATGCGGGGCAGCAGCCCGGTGCGAATTCCGCGCGATCGAGACACACGACAGACGCCCGGCATTGCCGGGTTGTACCCGGTGGGCGAAGGGGCCGGATATGCTGGAGGAATCGTGAGCGCTGCCGTCGACGGGCTTCGGACGGCGCGAGAGATTGTCCGTCGATATGCCTCACTCGATGCCAGGCGGTTCTAATCACCGTGTGATATTGCTTCGAACACGAGATTTTCAGAAGGACCGGGTCGTTCCTTCTGTCGCCCGCCGGGTTATCAAACCCGTTTCCGCAATGGACTTGGAAAAAATCATGACGACTTTAAGATTGAATGTTCTATAATTATATACAAGTCGTTTTATAACATTCTGGACGACAATTTTCCTGTTCGATGTTGACGGTTGGATTGGCCACCGACCGGGTAATGAAGCACGTTCTACTCAAATCGTCATTTCTTTTGGCAATTGAAGCGTCATGGAACATCGCTGGATCTGGCCTTTCGAACTTCTGGAGCAGATTGGCAAAGGGGGCATGGGGGTCGTTTACAAGGCCCGGTATGTCAAAAACGATAAACTCTTTGCCGTCAAACTCGTCTCGCTCGACGTCGATAATCCGACGACGCTGGCGCGGTTCGAGCGCGAGATGGCGATTCTCAAGAATCTCAAACATCCCAATATTGTCCGCTGCTTCGGTGGGCTGTGCGACAACAAGCAGCGTTTCTACGCCATGGAACTGGTCGAAGGAGGAACTCTCCGCCGGCTGATGCGCACGTCGTGTCCGCTGGCATGGGATCAAACGGTAGAACTGGCAATCCAGATGTGTGCCGGGCTCGGTTATGCTCACGATCAGGGTGTCGTGCATCGAGACGTCAAACCGGGAAATTTTCTGCTCACCGAAAAGCAACAATTGAAACTGGCCGACTTCGGTCTGGCGACGTTGGCCTCCGCCGAAAAGCTTACCTCCGAAGGGAGAACGCAGGGCACGTTTCAATACATGGCTCCCGAACAGATTCGGGGGAAGCCGGCCCCTTGTCCGCAGACCGACCTGTATGCTTTGGGATGTTTGCTCTTCGAGATGCTCACGGGGTTTGTTCCCTTCGACGGCGACACGCCGGCGGAATGCCTGCACAAGCATTTGAAGAGCCCGCCTCCCCGTGTGGGCGAATTCGTGTCGAATTGCCCGCTCGAACTCGATCATCTCATCAATGATCTGCTCGCCAAAGACATCGCCAATCGGCCGGCGAGTGCGCACATCGTGATGCGTCGGCTGCGGGAGATCAACCCGTTAATCACCGTTTCGGATACAAAAGTTTCGTCGCTGGAAAAAACATCCAAACCCCGACCGGAGGTTTCCGCACCCGAGTCGAAAGCCATTCCTCCACCGTCGCGCGGGATGCCGATGGGATTGCTGTATCTATCGCTGGTGATTCTTGCCCTCTCAGGCTGGTGGAGCTGGCACACGTCGACCATTCGTTCTGCGTTTTATCGATCCGAACACGAATGGGTACAAGCCTTGTCACATAGTGACTTTGCCGTCCGCAAAGCCGCGGCGGAGGCGCTGGGGCATATCGGACCGGCGTCGGTTCAAGGTCTGACCGCACTTGCCGAACGGCTGGATGATCCTCAAGTGGAAGTTCGCATTGCGAGCATTCGGTCACTCGGTGAACTCGGCAGCGCTGCCAAGGGGACCATTCCCGTGCTGCTTAAAGTCCAAAAGGTCGACCAGAATTCGGTCGTTCGGGCCGAGGCAGAAACGGCGATCGAGAAAATTCGCGCGTCATCGGCGACGGGATCGAAAATTTCATGGGGCCTGGTGCTGATCGCTCTCGGAATCGCCGGCGTTACAGGCTATCGCGCCGTGCGGCGCATGGCGTAATACCGACTCGGCGAATAGGAAAGGCGTGAAGTGCGAACCCGAATGCCGATTAATATCCTTGCTGTCGGCAAACGTTGCGTGCCCGCAGGGCGAGTGATCGGAGCAGTTCGAGGTTGTTCGTGTCGACGTCGAAAGCAGACCGGGAACTCAATCGCGGCAAATCGGCAGAAATGATGGCATCGACAAGTTCGGGGGACGTCATACACGTGATGCGATCGGCGCTTAAAGCGGCAACCTGTGCTTTCGACATGATCGTCCTTTTGGTTGCGGTCTTCATGTTACGGTCCAGAATTCCGTCACGTCCCCACGCCAAAATATGCGCACAACATCGTATGCCCTAGTTTGGCACATGTATGACGAATGTCAAGAGGCGAATCGGTTTTGCAACAAACGAATTTTGTAAATTTCGTTCGAGGCACCGATGGGACGGTTTGTAACCCGGCGAAATACTCCGCCGTCCGCAGCCTGAATTCCGGCAATGTCGCATTACGCCGGTTGGATGAAACGCTGATACAGCTTTTCGTACGTACCGCGCTGCGAAAGGAGTTCGGTATGCCGGCCTCGTTCGACGATTCGGCCGTGGTCGAGCACCAGCACCAGATCGGCGTGTCGAATCGTGCTCAGGCGGTGAGCGACCACAAAACTTGTCCGCCCCTTCAGCAGGATGGCGAGAGCTTTCTGAATGCGGGCCTCGGTGATCGAATCGATACTGCTGGTCGCCTCGTCGAGAATTAAAATCCGCGGGTCGGCGAGCATCGCCCGCGCGAAACAGACGAGCTGACGTTGGCCCAGCGAGAGGTTCTGTCCGCGCTCGCCGACTTCGGTGTCGAGGTTGTCCGGCAGAAGGTCTTCGCATTCCAGTTTATGGAGCACGGCTCGCAGTTCGTCATCGGTTGCATCGGGCTTGCTGAAGCGAATGTTATCGCCCAATGTTCCCGTGAAAAGAAAATTCTGCTGAAGCACGACGCCGAGTTGCCGACGAATCGACGACGATGTCAACTCGTGCAGATCGTAGCCGTCGATGAGTATGCGACCTTTTTGAGCGAGCGAGAACTTGGCAATGAGGTTAATGATCGTGCTCTTGCCGCTGCCGGTATGGCCGACCAGCGCGACCATGTCCCCCGGCTGTACGACGAACGAGATATCATTCAGTACGGGGCGTTCGGGGTCGTACCCGAACGTGATCTCTCGAAATTCGACCTCGCCTCGCATGCGCGGCAAGTCGCGGGCCGATTCTGCGTCACTCCATTCGGGAGGAGTGTCGAGCAGTTTGAACAACCGCTCGGCTCCGGCCATCGCCGTCATTGCCTGATTGTACTGATTGCCGAGATTGGTAATTGGAGCCAGAAACAGGTTTGCCATGAACAGAAATCCGACGAGGTCGCCGACGTCGGTTCCCGAACCTGGGTTGAGCACGCGGTATCCTCCGACGAGCATTAATAACGCAATGAAAAATTGATTGTTGAGCTCGAGCAGCGGCAGGAACAGGCCGTGCGTCTTCAATACCTTGAAGTTGTTGGCCGAATGAAACGTCACCAGATCGGTAAAGATGCGGGCGTTTTCGTCCTGGCGTACGAAGCCTTGCGTCACGCGAATGCCGAGCACCGATTCAGCCAGCGTCGCCGTTACGCGGCTGAACGATTCTCGCATCGCCCTTAGCGCTTTACTCAGTCGGCGGTGAAAATAGCGGTTGAGCATCCAGAGAATCGGCACGAGGCCGAGCACAACGAGAAACAGCGGGGGGCTGTAATACAGCATAAACGCTGTGGCGACGCACATCTGTCCCAATTGCACGAGGCTGACATACAATACTTCCTGCACACCGACCCGAACGTCTTCGATATCGGAGGTCATGCGGCTGATGACGCGGCCGACCTTCGTGCGGTAAAAGAAACTCATCGGCATCTTCTGCAGATGGGCGAACAGGGCGTTTCGCAAATCGTGTACGACCGCTTCACCGAGTTCGTACGCATAACGCTGGCGAAAGTGCATCACCAGCTGGGTGGAGATCGCCAGAACCGCAAAGGCGAACATGCCCCACATCACTCCGGTCACGTCTGCCCGTTCGACCGGTCCGCTGATGACGGCCGAAAGTATCCACGTCAGCCCTGGCAACTGCACCGAACGAATCAAGACCAGCACAGCGAGCCAGTTCCTTTTGGCACGGTACGGGTTGGTGAACGACATCAGTCGGGCGATCAACCGGAAATCGAGAGGCCGCTTGTCGTCTTCCCGATCGTATGTCGAAGCGGCTGTAAGCTGTTTCTGAGGAAGGCGGGCGATCATCCCTCCTCCCTTGCCGAGGCGCAGACGACCGAAGAAACATGTTCGTCGTTCCCCTCGGCACTCATGTCGTCGTACTGAAGTCGTGCCAGTCGACGGTAATGACCTTCACACGAAAGCAGTTCGTGGTGAGTTCCCGCTTGAACGATCTGTCCCGCTTCGAGAACGACTATATTGTCGGCCCGGCGAACGGTGCTCAATCTGTTGCCGACGATAAAAGTGGTCCGTCCCTGCAATGCCTGTTCGACGGCCTGTTGAATTTCGTGTTCGGTTTCGGGATCGATAGCTGCCGTGGCATCGTCGAGAATCAGAATCGGCGGATCGAGCAGCAGGGCGCGGGCGATCGCCAGTCGCTGTCGTTGGCCTCCTGAAAGATTGCAGCCCTGTTCGCCGATGATCGTGTCGTAACCGTCGGGAAGTTCGCGGATGAATTCATCGGCAGCGGCAATTCTGGCAGCATGTTCGATCTCGTCGTATGTCGCGTCGGGATGTCCGAATGCAATATTCGACGCGACGGTATGGCTGAACAGAAATTGATCCTGAAACACGATGCCGATGTTGCGACGCAAATCGTCGAGCGACAGTTGTTTTACGTCCTGGCCATCGACGCGTACGCTTCCCGTCTGCGGGTCGTAACAGCGGAGAATCAGACTCAACAGCGTGGTTTTACCGGCCCCGGTTTCGCCGACGACGGCGACGCATTCTCCGGGGGCAACGTCGAGCGAAATGTTGCGAAGAACAGGTTTATTCGCATCGTAGCCGAACGTGACGTTTTCGAACTCAATCTGTCCCGCGGCCCGGGGAAGTCGCAGGGCCGCGGCAGCACTTTCGATTTCGATGGGGGCATCCATCACTTCGAAGACACGCTGCGCACCAGTGAGGCTGGCTTGAATCGTATTGGCAATGTTCGTGATTTGACCGACCTGATTGGCGAATTCGTGTAGCAGGTTTGCGAACACGAACAAACCCGAACCCAGAGCCAGTTCGCCTTGAATGACAAGATACCCGCCGTACCCGAGCAGGATCATCATGTTGAGCTGCGTCAGCCCACCCATGATCGGTTGGAAAATGCTGATCTTCCAGAAGATCTTCTGCTTTTGATCGCGTATCGCCTGATTGGCTTCGGCGAATTGTCGCGTCTGTTCGGGTTCGCGGGCGAAACCTTTTACGACCTGCTGCCCCTGTACATTCTCAGCGAGGTTCAAAATCATTTTGTCGACCAGCTCGCTGCTTTTAACATATTCCGGCCGGACTTCCCGGGAGAATCGGGTCGCTCCCCACCACAGGAGCGGTGTGGTCAGCAGGCATGCGATCGTCAGCGGAACGTGTACGCTGAGCATATATGTGACGTAAACCAATAAGGTCAGACCGACAGTGAGGACTTTCACGATCACGCCGTCGACAAAGGCGCGGACAGCGTTCACATCACCCGCAGCGCGATTAATGATCGAACTGCTGTCGTTGTGATCGAAAAAACGAAAACTGAGACGTTGCAGTTTGTCGTAAACCGACGATCGAAGCTGCACGAGAATTCGCTGCGTCAGAATGGCGGCATCGACCGCCGCAAGGTATTTGAGTCCCGCATTCACGAGTGCGGTTAACAGAATCAACCCCGAGATCAACCACAACGATTCGCCCGGCGTCCAGTGGGAAGGGATGCTCCAGCCGAACGGCCAGCGGGGTGACGGTGCGTCGGTGTCGACTTGCGCCCGCAGCCAGTCGATGCCGATTCCGGTCAAACCAAGTCCCGCCAGCGCGACGGAGACGAGCACAACCTGCAGCACGACGATGCGGATGCTGTGAAACCGGTAGACCCATCCCAGCGCGAGCATGCGTCGGATGAGACTCCAGTTGGACGGGCGTTCTGCCGATTGCAGACGAAGCGCGGGGTGTGAGGTGGGCATGAATGTATGGGCTAAAGGCGGAGGGCTGGCAGTTAATCGTGAGTGTTCTCGAGAACCTTCACATATATGTACTTATCATCTTTCGGAGCATAAAAGTCAATAACTCTTGCATCGAGTACATAACCGGTGTGTTCGTAGAACGTTCGGGTGGAATGATACACCGGCTGGCTCGATGTTTCGACATAGATTCGGCTCCCGCCGGATTCTTTGATCAATTCTTCTGCGGCCATTAACAATTCGCGGCCGATTCCCTGTCCCTGAAATTGTTTATCGACGGCGATCCAATACAGGTCGAAACTCTGCGTCGTGCAGGCAATCGGCCCGAAACAGGCGTATCCGGCGGTGACGCCTGAGCGTTCCGAGAAAACGAAAAAGTATCCGGACGCACCCCCCTTGTTCAATCGTTCATAAACAAGTTCAACGGCAACATCAACTTCTGCCGCGGAGAAGAAACCGGTCGACTCTACAATTTCACGGACACGCCGACGGTCGCCGGAGTTCACTTCGGTTCGCAGCGAGTTGGCGTTCGTCGAGCGAGGCGAGTCGTCGTCGGTCACCGATGAAAGGGAAACAATCGGATCAGTCCCATATCGTTGGAGTGCCGCGGTGACGATCCGTTCGATCGCCGCGTCGAACGGAATTCCACCGTGCGACAACGCCGCGGCGAAACCGGCATCGGGCGACAAACAAGGATTGGCATTGATTTCGAGAATCCAGGGGGTTCCGTGGGAATCGACGCGAAAATCGATGCGCGCGTAACCATCGAGATCGAACCCTTTCCAGCAGGATATCGCGAGACGTTTCAGTTCTTCGAGCAGTGTCGCATCCGCCAGTGCAAACTCAAACGTTCGGGGTGTATTCACGGCCTCGAACGACTCGTCCGACCACTTGGCCCGGTAGCCGACGATTCGGGGTTTATCGTCAGGAAACCCGACGAACGTAATCTCGGCACAAGGAAGCACATCGGGACCGCTCGTACCTGCCAGCAATGAAAGATTGAACTCGCGGCCGTCAATATCCCGCATTTCCCATTTGACTTCCCGAACTTTGGCACGCGATTTGCGCCAAGCCCTTCAAAACAAGG
>JAQCEJ010000209.1 GCA_027618475.1 Planctomycetota bacterium
CGCTGATATCATGAACCCAAATCACTGCCAGCGTGGCGGGGACTGTTTCCATCTGGGAAATGTCGGTTTGAATACGCGTTATGGTGGCCGGACAATGATCGAATAATCAATGGGGGCTTGCATTAAGTATAATCGACTAATTGGAGCCATTCATGACTATTTGCTAAAACAAAAGGAAGATTCAGCTCCGAATGCCAACGTCGAATGGGGGGATCGTTCTTATTGAATAATCCCGTTTGCGTACAACTACCTTCTGGTTGCTGAATGTTTCAATGGCAGCCATGTTCCATTCTCTTGACTGCTCGCCACCGATTGCTGGATGAAATGCATACCATCGACTCCATCATAAACATTCGGGTAGATGGTGTCGCGAGTCTCGAATTTTTCACCGGTCGCTCGGGCGATGATGCTGTCGTATGCCGACCGATAGACGTTCGCGAAAGCTTCAAAAAACGCTTCGGGATGACCAGAAGGTAAACGGCATGCGGCTTTGCCGCTGTCGTTCAAGAAAGGTGCGTTCGGGTCACGAGTGTATAACGCATGCGGATGACCGTTGCGGCGATATAACAACTGGTTGGGATCTTCCTGTCGCCAACTGAGAGAGCCTTTAGTGCCATCAATGTCGATGAACAAATCATTCTCGTGTCCGTGAGAGATTTGGCTGGCGGTGACAGTGCCGAGCGCACCGTTTTCGAATCGAATAATGGCATGGCCGTAGTCATCAAGTTGCCGACCTTCTTCAAAGGTTCGGAGTTGACACGAAATCTGCGAAGGAAGCAAACCGGTCATGTAGCGTGCGAGGTTATAGGCATGTGTGCCGATGTCGCCGAATCCACCGGCGGCTCCCGATTTGGAGGGATCTGTCCGCCATGAGGCCTGCTTTTGTCCTTCCTTTTCCAGACGGCTGCGAAGCCATCCTTGCAGATAGTTCGAACGGAAGGCCTGAATCTCACCGAGTTCGCCGTCGCGAATCATCTGTCGCACATGCCGAACCAGCGGGTATCCCGTATAGTTGTGAGTAAGGGCGAAGACCGCCCCTGATTTCTCGACGAGTTTTGCAAGTTCTTCGGCTTGTTCAAGATCAAACGTCATTGGTTTATCGCAGATCACATTAAATCCCGCTTCGAGTGCGGCTTTTGCGATCGGATAGTGTGTATGGTTCGGCGTGGCGATGGTGATGAAATCAACCCTTTTATCGGCGGAAAGTTTCAATTCTCCGTCAATCAGTTCCTGAAACGAACCGTACGCTCGTGCAGAAGAGATATCGTATGACGGGGCCGAAGCTTTCGCTTTTTCGGGATCGGAGGACAACGCACCTGCGACAAGCTCGGCACGGTTATCGAGAATCGCCGCAGTGACGTGAACGCGACCGATGAATGCCCCCTGGCCGCCGCCGACAAGTGCCATGCGGAGTTTGCGTTCGAGCTTGCCGTTGGTTGTATCCATAGTAGCCTCTCTCAGTAAATATCGAGTTGTAGGGTTGAAATAATAGTACGGGAAGTGATGTATTTTCAGAATAATCCTCACACGCTGTAAACACAAGCAGATGAGGGAAACACTCGTGGTTTAGCCAGAAATCATATGGTTTAATGGCCCCTTTCAATCGATCCTAAATCGCACCGACAAAGAGATGAACTCTCGAATATGAACCTGAAGTCGTAAGGGGGCGTTCCTGGAAAATTGAGACTAGCCGAATTGCAGTCAAGTGGATAAAGTAAAAGAGGAAAAAATCCTGTCTTTCAGCGGCCGATGTAGTCGCACTCTGTAAAAGCCTCTCTCAATTTCCGTCGAATAAGGAGGAACTCGTGAACTCGAATCATGCGAATGGAAGGTTTATCTGGCTAACACTCGGATTGTTGATGGGTCTGGGAGTTGCGTCTTTCTGGCCTCACGAACGAGCGCTCGCATCGGTATCAGATCGTAATGATCGATTCGCGATGCTGGCCACCCCAGTCACGATTCCCGATACAGTCGATGCCGTGTTTGTACTCGATCTGTTAACCGGACGGTTGACGGGGGCATGTATCAACAACAAAGTGGGTAAGTTTACGCAGTTTTACTTTGCGAATCTGGCGAACGACTTTAATGTCGATCCTAAGGCAGAACCGCAGTATGCGTTTGTCGCAGGCCGCATTGCGCTGCCGAACGTTGGGAACGATACTCCTGCCAACGGTGCCGTTTACGTCGGCGAATTCTCATCAGGGAAAGTGGCCTGTTATATTTTCCCGTTCCGTCTTGCCGACCGTGTGTTTGGTCCGGAACTGATGACACCGATCGACGTCTTTTCGTTCCGTCAAGCGCAGTTTAAAGAGTAAATAGAGCCTTACTTATTACGAACCAGCCGGATTTGGATGCCAACGGTCGGCAATAACCACACGGGATTTGCCGGCCGTTTTTGCATAGATGATTACCCCGCGTCGGTCACCCTTGAGATCAAGTTTACGACGGATGTGTGACGCATCGACCGAGAGATGCCGGCATTTGATTTCAACTTCACGAAATGCATTCGCTCGGAAATGGGCGCGGAGGTCTGGAAGATGATTCGGCAACTCGGCCTGCACGACAAATGTCTGTACAAACGGTGAAACGACCGGTTGTGATGAGGTCAGATATTCCTCCGCATCGTCCAGTCTTTTGAGGCTCAGCGTTTCTGCCAGGAGATCAACCAGTCCAGCTCGAACCACTGCGGGATCAGGATCATATATGTAATCCAGAAGCGGCGAAATCTCCGCCCGAAAGGCGAGGGGATTTCCAGCAATCGATTCACCCGATGGAAGCACGGTGGCACGATAGGCATCGACGCTGGCAAGCGCACCGAACCAGACTGTTGCTTCCTTGCATTCGCCGTTAAGACTGACGAGTTCGATTTCCGAGCCAGAAAATTTGCCGAGAAAATTACTAGCGGGACTGAGTTTGATCGAACCGCCGGGAAATTCTTCCATCCACGGCAAGAATGCTTCGTACGCCGGTTGCATCTCTTCGATGCGAATTGCGCGTCGGCCGCCGGCACCCGGACGGCGATCGGGATCGATGCGCAACCAGCCGTTGCGATCACGGATGTCTTCAACGGCACTGCAGATCGGTTGTACGCAATCGGCCACGCCGTAAACTTCGGCGTTCCATTTGGTTCGGAACGATTGTGCCGGATTGTAATCGACGGCGATCACATCGCCCCGCTCGGCAAGAGCGATCGAATCGCCGCCGATGCCGCTGCAAAAATCGTAGATTCGTTCGGAATACCGTTGGGCGATGTGCCGGGCAATCTGCTCGCCGGTCGATTGTTCGAGACCCACGCGGTCGAACCACATCTCGTGAGCCCGCGAGAACTTCGCCTCGGCCTTGCGGCGAAGATCCCACAGCGCGAATGCCCCCTGAACGAGCGGAACAGGATACCGGCGGCGCAATTTATCTTGTGCAGCGAACTCCGATCCGCGAAACTCGGCGACTTCCGCCAGAAGTTCCGGTGCAGCTTTTAGTCCCCGCAACAATTCGCATTCGGCTTCGTGGTCGTCGGTCATTGCAAACTCAGTCATATCGCAATACAGTAAAATATCGTTTATCGGCCTCCAGCATATAGAAAATTGATATCCATGCATATTCCCGATGCTGTATTAAGT
>JAQCEJ010000094.1 GCA_027618475.1 Planctomycetota bacterium
AGTTCGACTTCCATATCTTTCGTCAGCGGATTTCCTGGACGGCCGATGATCTGCAAAATCCGGCTGTTCAGCCGATCGAACGCGGCTTCGTCGTTGCCGAGATTCTGCTGACCGAGACGAACCTGGCCGAGCGTCCCGTCGGCATTGGCCACGAGGCGGACCTTGATTTCGGGCAGAATGTTTTCTTGCGGCGGACCACTGCTCGAGCGCGGCATATTGACGCTGAAGTCCCCTTCGGGTTCGATGATTTTGAGCGTCAGCATGAAGAAAATCAGCAACTGGAAGACGCAATCGATCATCGGCGTCATTTGAATATCAACTTTTTCCGTCATCTCGTTACCTCTGGCTTCCAGCCGCTTCATCACCTTACCGGCCGGGTTGTGAAAAAGTTCTATGAACCTGGTCTGTCTAAACGGTCTGTTGAGAACGGTTTGCCGGTGTTACGGATCGCTTGCCTGTTGTGCCGCCATCGCGAATTTTTCGAATTCGGCTTCCTGTGCCAGACGAATCAATTCCTGAACCAGTCCCGTCGGGATTTCCGAATCGGCACGTATGACGACCGTGACTTCTTTGGGATCGATGTTTTTCAGACGATAAATTCGGGCTTCGGTTTTCAACGCCGGGCCGAAATTCAGAACGGGAACCCGTTCGCCCATCAGCAGGATTTCGGGATCGGAGAGTTTATTCCCCTCTTTATCGCGAATAAAACCCATGTTGACGACGACTTTATGTTCGCGCTTGACTTCATTCGGTTTGGCGAGCTGATCGCGCGGCAACTTTACGCGTTCGTCCGCCTGCGTCTGCTCGAAATTGATCACCACCATGAAGAACGTCAGCAACTGAAACACGACGTCGATCATCGGCGTCATGTCGACGTCGGACGTATATGCCTGGGTTGGCTTGAATGGTTTTTTCATGACATTGCCTGGCTTTTTCTCCCTCACCCGCGTTAGGGTGAGGGGGACTTATTAAAAGGATGAGGGATGGGTCGGAAGCGCTCCAAGGTGCGTTGCGGTTAACCGCCGACCTGAATTCCCCTCTGTCTTGATTTCGTCTTTCCGCTCTAGAATTATCCTGGTGCGGTCGTGGTTGTGGTCGGAGCGGCACCGGAGGCACCTTTTGCGAGATTCGAGAAGCGATTCATCAATCCTTCGCTGACCATACCGATTTCCAACATGAATCGCGAGGCGCGGTTTCTTAAGAAGCCATAAAATACAATGGCGGGAATGGCGACGATCAAACCTTCCATCGTGGTGAACAAGGCTGTGGCAATACCGTCGGCGAGTTCAGCCGGTTTGGGCTGCGTAGTCGACTGGGCGATGACGGCGAAACTGGCGATCATACCATTCACCGTTCCGAGCAGCCCGAGCATGGGGGCGACAGAACCGATCATCGCCAGATAGCTCAAGCGATGTTCGACGGTCATGTTCTCATCGGTGCCGACTTCCTGCATCCCTTCGAGGGCGTCTTCATAGCCTCGATTAAGCCGACTCAACCCGGCGGCGAGGACGCGGGCAACAACCGACCCGTCGTTCTTGGCCGATTCGTAGGCCCCCTGATAATCTTTGCCGTTGAGCTTCTGTTCGAACGCTTCCAGGAATGCGGGGGGAAGCATGTTGTCGCGGCGGATGGCCAGAATGTTCATGACGATCAGGGCCACCATGATGAACGAACAGAGGAAAATCATCAGCCCGAAAAAGCCCGAGGCTCGCAACATCCACGAGAGCATGCTTTCTGGTGCCTTGGCGGCCGCGCCGTCGGCACCCCCGTCGTCTGCAACGGCGGGTGCGTCGTCAGCCGCTTCTTCGACTGCCGGCTCTTCAGCAGGGGCTGCTGTTTCTTCGCCGTCGTCCTGAAATGCCTGCACGTCGGATGAGTGAAGGCCGACCAGGGCGGCAAGTGCCAGGCCAAAGCATAGCGCTCCCCAGTTCCAGAAACGGGAATAGCGCGGTGATGAGAGTGAATCGCTGCGAGACACGTAAGACATAACTGATCGCTCCTCTTGTGGGCAGGCACCGTCTTCCCGCATTCAGGAAGGTATTGTGGAAACTCGTTTATTCCAGCTCCGGTCTTGAGTCGCTCCGGGCATATCAATTTATCGAAATCGTTGTTAGATCAGGGGAGTCGTTTCGTCTGTCGCGTCGGAATCGAAGCGGCGGGCGAACGTCTTTCTATTGTGAAGTGAATTCGTCTCAGACTCAACGGTCGTCGTCCCATTTCTTCGCGTAAAACGAATTCCGGGCCAGAACGGTAGTTATAGCCGGACATTTAACTCTTTTGCGTTAATTTTTTGAACCATTCGCTGTTTGGATAGTCCGATTCGAGCGTCGCTTGGGCTTCTGCAGCCCGGTCGGGATAGCCGACCTGACCCCATAAAGTGGCCAGACGATACAAGGCTTCAGCGTGGAATCCCTTTTCGCTGTCGAACAGAACGTCGACGTGCAGGTACGCGATGATCGATTCTTTCGTCTTCCCCTGGGCAAGCAGACAGTCACCCTGCCTCAGATAGGCTTCAGCTTGCAATGGACGATCTTCGGGGGAAACTTCGGTAATCAGCTGATAGAGGCTGGACAGCGCCTCGTCGAATTTCTGCTGGCGTTCCAGACACGACGCCTTGCCGAGCAAGGCTTCCTGCTGACGCGATTTTTCGGCAGGTGTCGCGGCATTCGTGCCCAGTACCGCTTCGTAAGCCGCCAGAGCGCCGTCGACGTTGTCCTGCAGGAAGAGCAGCCGTCCTTGAGCGGCTTGTGCTGCCAGCTTGTAATCGGGCCAGGGAGCGCGGGACAAATTGTCGTAGGTCGCCTGAGCAGCCGCGAAATCTTTTTTGGCCATCTGCACCTGCCCCAGCCACGACAGGGCTTCGTAATCTCTGAAATTGTCGGCATGCGTCTGACGGAACGCTTCGAGCTTCTTAGCCGCTTCTTCGAGTTTGCCGGGATCGCCCATCGCCTGACGCGCCGTCGCGCGGGCGATGAGAAATTCGAGATCGGTCTTCGATTTATCGCTCAAGCTTGCGGCGTCTTTGGCAATCTCGTCATAGGTTGCCAGTGCCAGATCGAGTTTGCCGCCGTGCTCGTTCGTACGGGCGAGATTGAGTTTCGGCGGTTCCCCTTCCCAACGGACATCGATGACCTCGTTGACCGGAACCGTCTCGGGTCCGCCGACTTTCTTTTCGATCGTCAACTCGGTCTTGCTGGAGGCGGTAATGTTTCCGTTGAGCGGTGTGCCTCCTCCTTTACGAATGATGATATCTGCCGAGAGGGGTGTGACGGCCAGACCGAACAGGAGTGCAGACAGAAACCACACGGAAAGCGTACTTCGAACTGTCATCTTCGTTAATCCTTACACTGCTGTATAAAACGTCTTTTTAATTCATTGACCGCTGTCATCATCGGATGTTATGCCGAAGGGGGCGGTTTCGGTTTCGACGGTCGGGGAGCCGATGGTTTGCCGGACGGGGCGTCGGTCGGCCTCGCGGCTCCGCTTGCCGGTTTCTTTGCGGACGGTTTGGCAGACGCTGCGGCAGCGGTTCCGGCCGATCGAGTCCGCTTCACCGGTGATGCGGAAGCCGGCGGCAGGGCGATCGTGACCGGAGCCGATGCTGCCATCGTTGCGGTGTAGCCTTTTTTCGGTTTCGAGAAGAAATAAACGGCTCCACCGGCAATTCCCACCGCACCGACCACCAGCAGGATGATCGTAAGCAACCCCGAACCTCCTGCCGGTTCTGGAATGGGTTTGACGGCCGGGACTTTCGGTTGTTTGCCGTTCGACTTCACAGGCTTGTCGAGATCATCGGTTGCTGCCACCGACGGGGTAATGACTTTCGGGCGTTCGAGGTCTGCGACCATTTGTCCCATGTCGGACAGCACCTGCTTGTAGAGTGAATTAAAGCGATCCCACGCATCGTCGTCGACTTTTGCTGTCGTAGCCGCGAATGTTTCGATTTCCATCTTTGCACGATCGAGTTCGACGTTACGTTTGGCGCTGTTCGATTGTTTGAGACCCAACTGATGCCGGCAGTATGCCGAGTTGTAACGGGCTTCGATATACGTTTTTTCGAAGTCTTTATTTTTCGTTCCCGATTCGATGCTTCGCTGCAACATGTTTCCGAGGTTCGCCCAACCCCAGATGTAAGGGGTCTCGTTCTTGGGAGAACCATTGATCGCCATCGCGTAATGTTCGGCGAATTGATCGGTACTCGATGCCGCCCATTCCTGATACACCAGACCGGCCTCGACCTGGGCATCAAGGGCTTTGGGCTGAGCGGTGATAATTTCTTTAACGTACTTTTCGGCTTGAGGAAAATCCTTTTGCTGGCGTTTGCAGTTCACGAGCCGCAATTTGATGCCGGTGGCCCGCTCGTCAGTGACGAAATCGGGTTGTTGCGTGTCGCGTTCGAGAATCTTCGTGTATTGGTCGCTCGCTTTATTGTAGTATTCGTTGGCTTTGGCCAGATCGTCATCCATACCCTGAGCGAGGCCGAAATACGTTTCGGCCATCCAGAACAGCGAGCCGAACGTCTGATCGGGCCGGGCGGATAGATCGTTCAAGAACGCTTCGAGCGATGTGCGGACCGACGTAAATCGTTCTATGTTTCCCGACGCCTTCAGCGTTTTGAGTTCTTCTTCGATTTTCTGGCCGAGCTGCTTATAGATCTCGGTGACATGTTCTCCTTTTCCCCCGACTGTTTCGAGCTGCGTCATCGTCTGGCGGGCCAGGTCGATCTGCTGTGTGCCAACGTAACCGCGAAGCAGTAACTGGTACGCCAGACTGGCGATCTCGGCCGATTGAATACCGCTCTTGGGCCGCTGATTTTCGTCGGTGACGGCGATCGCCTTCATTACCGAATGCGGTTCGACCGTCAACAGGTCAATCGCTTCTTTATATTGACCTTTGTTGAGCCAGACCTGAGACAACGTGATTTTGGCGCCGATATATTCATCCGGTGCATTCGCAGTTTCAGCGAGCGTTCCCTTCGTCTGATTGATACCGTTGAGGAGATGGGCCTCGGCCTGTGTCTGCCATTCGGTAATCGTTTCTGCCGACGGACGTTGATCGACCGGCGCGATGACGCTGGTGAGGAACCCGTTCCAAAAGGCCTGACCGGCGGCGAGTTGAGCTTCGGCATACTTCGGCGCCGTTGACGGGACTTCGCCGTACCATTTTGCCGCTTCCACCGGTTGGGACAGCTGCTTGTAGATATCGCCGAGAATCATGCGGGCGTCGTTAGCGCTGTCGGACTGTGGCCAGTTTTTCGTCAGATGCTCGCAGGCTTTTTGAATGAGAATCAGATCGGTATCACGAAACTCTTTGGGTGAGTCTCGATACGCCTGATTAAACGCCATCAGCGACAGAAATGCGGCATCGAGGCCGATCGACGTCTGCGAGTTCAGCGACAGACGCGATACATATTCACTGAGGACCGCCGCTTCGTAGCTCTTATGCGAAAGAAAGTAGACGTAGGAGAGCAGATACCGGGCATGATGCACTTTTTCGATCTCGGCGTCTTTATCGGCAAGCCTGAGCGCGAGTTCGAGCATGCGTGATGTTTCGCTGAGAAACGCCTGCAAGTCCTGCTTTAGCTGGTCGATTTCTTCAGGGGGCTTTCCTTCGGCAGTCGCCGCTTTGATGTCGTCCTGAAACGGCTTTACTTTCTTGATATCGCTGAAGGCGATGCCGTAGGCGGTCTCGAAGTCTTCGGGATCTTTTTCACCCCGCCCGAGTTTTCCGCGGAGCTTGCTGATCATGAACGTGGAGAGATCTTTATATTGGCCGGGAAATCTGTTGATGTAATTGGCGTGAGTCAGCGCCTGACGATACAACCGTTCCTTGACGTCTTCAGGCGTGGTGCGATCGTCGGCGAGTGATTCAAGAGCCCGCATCAATTCCCAGCGAATTCCCAGGCCGTGCGTCGATCTCAGTTCGCGTTTATTGGCGGGGGATAAAATCCATTCGGTCGCCATGTCGATCACAAGCTGATAATCTTTGCGCTGTTCGTGGTTCAGGCAGATGAGTTTGAAGTGCAGCACTTGTTTCTGAAGAGTTCTCAGCGATGCCGACGTCCCCGGGTGGCCGAGGATTTCGTTGTAGATGCCGAGCGCCTTGCCGATCTCGTCCTGCTCTTCGAAGCATTTGCCCTGCATCATTCGCGCATGCAAACCGGCGACCATGCTGCGAAATTTCGCGTGGATGTCTTCGAATTCTTTCGAAGCGGTCGTCAGCAAAGTTTTGAATTCGGGGTTTTCTCGATCATAGGTCTGTGCTTCTTCGTAAGTGCACGTCGCCAGGTCGATCATGGCGATGATATAGCGGACTTCGGCTTCGCGACGGTCCTCGAAGTTCTTCCGATCTTCCTGATTGCCGTTTTCGTCGATATAAACGGGGAAGGCTTTGAAATTGGCCTCGTGCTGATTGAAAGCCGTTTGAAAGATGTCTCGCGCCTGCTTCACGAGTCCGCGGGATCGGGCTTGAAACTCGGCTTTTTTATTTTGATTGCTGGGCGATTGCCCCTGCCAGATTTCGGTCTTGGCTTTTTCGAGAATAATAAGTGCCCGTTGTGTGTTGGCTTGGGCGGCCAGAGGATGGTCGGGCGATTTCTGCACGAACGATTCCAGTTCGGCGATCGCCTGATCGAGCTGCTGAGACTTCAACTCGGGCGTGCGAATGACCTTAATCCCCTCTTTGAGGGTGACCGCCTTTTCGTAGGGGATCAGTGCTTTGATTTCGGGGGATACACTCGGATCGGCCGCCATCTGGTCGAGATACATCAGCGCCGTATCGAAGTAATTGCGGTTCCGCAATCCTTCGGTAAATTCGATGACCGGCTCGGTGGCGCGAACGAACGATCCCTGTCCCGCGAGAATCATCAGCGCGAACGCGATTCCTGCAGCGCATGGCAGGCGACGTTTCGCCGGCTGAAATCGCCGGGCGGAGTGTGCCCAAGCACCGATTCTCTTCGGGAACTGTGTCTTGGTTTTGAAAAGCGACTGAAGCGCGGAAAGAAACTGCATTGCCACTCATTCCTTCGCAGAGTTGCGAGATCGCCGTCTGACCGATTTGAGCCCGAGGCAAGCTCAATTCATGCTCTTCGAGATATCGTATACCTGAAATGACCGTTGCTCTTTTTATAAGCGGCCCGCCAAATGTGCTGTCCGATGGGGGCGAACCGCTCCGGTGCAACCGTTCAATCATAACCAGCATAGTAGTCCGTCTCTGGTAACGCAAGAATTCACACGCGTTACGTAACAAAAATGGAATGTTCGCTCTGGAAAACTGCGTCTGTTGATGTCAATTGCCTGTCGCCGGCAGTTGGCATGAGAGTGACTCGAAAACCGATACGACCGTACCTTGTTGTAGGTGGAACATCTCGAGATGACCATCGGAAGGGAGACCCCGACCGTTGAAATTTGGCATTCTGCAATTGAGACTCGCCTCTCCAGGCGCTACAATGAAAGAAGTCGTTTATAAGTATGACCGAACCTGTCGATGAAGAGCGTGAGATAAATCACGGTCGATATTTCGGACAAGTGACGCTCTGCTAATCCTGTGACAGAACCCGTTTGCACATTTTTTACCCGAATCGTTTCCCATTATATTCGCGACAAACTGTTCGGATAATGGGTTTTCCTGACCATTCGCAGATGTCGACCGACTTCAACGGCATGCCGTCGGCGGAAAGGGTGGAATTCATGAAATTCCGCAGCACATCGTCATCAGCTCCCTATCTGAACCGCCGCGATCAATATCGGTTATTGACGCTGGTTGCGATGTTGTCGATGGTGATGGTAGCGGCCAACATGGCCAAAAACCCCAAAAACTGGTACTGGTTGACCGGACCCCCGATTCAACAGCCGTCGAAGTCGCCGGAGACCGTTCCCCAGACCGACGACGATCGAGACCCCGTGGCAGACGTCAAAACAGCGAACGCTCTGGCGGATGATGAATTCGTATCTCCCATAAGTGCCGACGAATCCGATGGTCGACGCGAGGTGACTTCTGATGATGTCGAGGCGCAAGTGCTGCCCGCTCATAGAAGGGGAGGCGATGTGGTCGGAACAGGTGTCGTTACTCCACTCGAACCCGAGTTGTTGCGACCGATTAAAGATAACATGATTCTCATCCAACAGCGTGAAGCCGAAGTCTATTACGAAGTCTTTCGACGGCTGAAAACGTATAGCGACGACGCGATGGAGCGAGCAGCAGAAAAAGGGTTTATCTATCCCGTCATTATGGCTCAACCCGGCGATTTACGCGGGCGAATTCTCTCGGTCGAGGGAGAATTAGAGCGGTTGACTCCCCTCGCAGAGCAGGAGGAGACGCACGAGCTAGGCCCTCTTTATGAAGCATGGCTGTTCACCCGCGAATCGGGGAATAACCCGATTCGCGTGGTCTGTTTGAACACCGAAGGACTGATGCCGTCCGAGCAGTTTTCGCCACGTCCGCGCGTTCGTTTCGCAGGATACTTCTTCAAACTCTACGGCTACGAGACGCAATTCGGGGAATTACACAAGGCTCCTCTGTTTTTGGCACGCGGCATTCAGAAAACGCTGGGGACCGTCTCGAAGGCGAACGAGCCGGAAATCGCCCGCTATGTTTTCGGCGTACTTGCGGTCTTTGGCGTGGTCTTCATGGCAACCGTCGCATACCTGACGTTCAGCGATCGTGGACCACGCCGTCGTCATCGCGAACGTGCCATCGCCGCCAGACCGGAAGAGATCGACGCGTTGAAGAATATCGAAACATTCGATGTCTCGGAGATGCTGAAGCGACTTTCCGACGAATCGGTCGACGAATCGGAACTCGAGTCGACTCCGCCCCTGTCGTAATCGAAATTCGGTGCTCGTCTCTCTTTCTCGCGGGTGATCACGACACGGTCATGGTTGTTGTCGATATGACGGCGCGTGATGTCACAGTGATCTTCTGAGTCGTCGCGAACGATGTCGGCATATTTTTCGCAACTCTTGAAATTCTATAGAGATCCATCCGTCACTTCGCTGTGATGACACATCTGGCATTCCCCTTGCGACAATCGTCAATTGTTCTGATCACGACCTCCAACCAATCCAATTCTATTAATTCACATCTTCGGTTGGCGGTTGTTGCCAGTGAGTTTTCTATCGTGTTTGCGGGTGAGGTCTCTGGGGTGTACAGGGGCGACCAGGGGCCTCACTCTTTTGAAGTCTTCCCGGGGTCAGCTTTCCCCGGTTGTTTCAAGATTTCATTGGATGACGGGTGATTCAAATCCCTTTGGTCGTTTATTCCGTCCCCACCAGGTTATGAAACCGGTTCTCATATCGTTTGATCATTTTCGGTCGTTACCGTTCACAATTTCGGTTCAACACTTTCTTGACGTCTGACGTTCATGACCTGGTTTTTCGAACCTGGTTCAGAGTGATCTCACTCACATATCTCGTCGATACCCATTGTCTCGTCCGCAGGAGTCGAATTATGTCTTACTCGGAAAGTCGAACGGTCTTACCGTCACTCATGACGTCACATGACTCAAACAGCGTCGCTTTTCTGACGGCGGGAGAAGACGAGCACCGCTGTGCCAGATTGAAAGATCAACTCCAGTTGCTGGGGGATCATCTCACCGACGTCGACCTGTGGATCGAACGGTTCGTTCAGCGGGTGACTGCCGCCGAATACGATTCCGGGTCGAGCGACGCCGAACGGTTTCTCGAATGGTTACGGCAATATCGACGACTGTCGGTTTCCGAGAACGATGCGGTCTGCTGTCAATCGGCGAGATTTGCCGTCGCGACGATGGTGAAACTGAATCCGACGCGGCATCTCCGATTTCAAGAACTGCGAACAATGTCGCAGGAATTCAAAAGGGATCTCAACCGTCTGCCGAAACTCTGGTTTGTCGTCAATCCGATACATGTCTGGACGACGTTACGCAGTAGTGCGATGTTGCATGACGCCGAAGTTCTCCCCGCGCAGGTTATTTTTTATCCGGTTCAAGATGAAGTTTGTCACGCTGTCGTGACTTCACTCGGTCAGCAGTTGCTCCGGCATCTCAGCGAAACCGGAGCCTGCCGTGGGGATGATCTATTAGCGGTCTGCCGCGATGAAAGTCCGCTCGACCTATTAAATGTTTGTCGCGAGTTGATGTCGCTCGGGCTGGTTTCACTGGGTTGATCAAAATTCCGTACACTGCAGGAATTTCAATGAAATTGTTTCCGCAATGACGTCGGTATTGACGTTGGACGGTTGTTTTCCCGATGATATCAGGTGGATCGTTTCTCATGAGGATACCCTCCACCTATGTTGCGAATACTCGGCAACCCGAAAACCCTCTGCACCGGCGTCACACGCCGCGATTTGCTTCATTTAGGGGGGCTTGGCGCGCTGGGGTTGTCGCTAGGTGATTTTCAAAAGTTGCAATCGGCACAGACATCAGGCGCTGAATCTGCACCAAAATTTGGGCAAGCAAAACGCTGCATCCTCATTTATAAATACGGTTCGCCGCCACAGCACGAGACATTCGATCCAAAGCCCGAAGCGCCGGTTGAAATTCAGGGAGAGATGAAGGCGATCCCAACGCGCATTCCGGGGATCGACATCTGCGAACATCTCCCCAAGATCGCGGGGATCATGGATCGCCTGACGATTGTCCGCTCGCTGACGCATCCCTATCCGCTGCACGGCACCGTCTACGCCACGACCGGCATCCCCGACGTCGACACTAAAATCGAAGCAATGCCACAGCACAAACGGCAATGGCCGTTCATTGGGTCGATTATCGATTATCTCGAAGACAAACGGACCGGCGGAAAACTTCCCGCCATGCCGCGCAATATCACGCTCCCGTTTGTGATGGGTTCGAAGAACGAATATCCTCCGCTCGCCGGTCCGTACGGAGCCTTTCTCGGCACGCGATACGATCCGGTTTATACCGACTTCCGGCCCGAAGGAACGCAATTGGCCCCGGAGGTTCGTCCCGGTAAAGCGTTCAAAGATCCGCTGTTCGGCATCAACCCGACCGACAAACTCGAACTCGCGGGAACCGGCAAACGTCAGGACGATGTGACGGTCGATCGTTTTGATCTGCGTCGATCGTTGCTGCAACAGTTCGACGATTCGCGACGTTGGCTGGACGGTTACGAACGAGTCTCGACTTATGAACTGCAACAACAGATGGCCTATTCGCTGCTCACCAGCGGCAAGGTCCATGCCGCCATCGATTACACGCAAGAGCCCGACGACATCCGCGAGCAATACGGCATGACGCTCTTCGGCCAGTCGTGTCTCGCGGCCCGCCGGCTCATCGAAGCCGACTGCAAGTTCGTCACCGTCTTCTGGGACGCTTACGGACTCAACGCCGGTTCGTGGGATACGCACCACAATCATTACGGACGGTTGAAAGAGTTCTTGTTGCCCGTGTTCGATCATGCCTTTACCGGTTTGATACTCGACCTCGAACAGCGCGGCCTGCTCGATGAGACATTGGTGCTCGTCCTCAGCGAACATGGACGCACGCCGCAGATCGACAACGGCCCCATGGGGGCAGGCAGGCACCATTGGTCGCGAGCCTACTCGCAGGTTTACGCCGGCGGCGGCATGGGCCGTGGCCATCTCGTCGGCCGGACCGACAAACACGCCGGCGACGTCGAAGCGACGCCGATCTCGCCGAAGGACGTATTGGCGACAGCGTTCCATCTGCTCGGCATCGACCCGCACACCACCATCCCCAACGCCGACGGCCGCCCCATGCCGCTAACCGGCACCGGCGAATTGCGAGCCGAGTTACTCGGGTAGTCACCATTCATTACAAATGTTGAATGTCGTAACCATTGACGTTGAAGAGTCAGTTATACGTATTTCGTCATTCGGATTTCGACATTCTTCTTCCCTATTCCTTTCGCAACCATTGGGCTTTCCCCCATGCAAATCCAACACGTCCGCGTGACCCATCTCGACACCTCGATCTGGGGCTTTCTCGCCGAGCGCGAGAAGACGTTGCCGCTGGTGACGCCGCTCGATATTTATAACCAGTATCGCGAAACGCGCGGGTCGTGGTTCTGGGATTCCGGCTGTGCCATTGTCGAGATCGTTGCCGACGATGGAACATCCGGATTCGGCTGGTGCGAAGATGGCTGCCGGGCGATCAAGCCGATTATCGAGAATCATCTCAGCCGGTTGCTGATCGGCGAGAACCCATTCGAAGTCGAGGGGATCTGGGACCGGTTGTTCCGCGCTTCGATTCCTTACGGTCGAAAGGGGGCCGCACTCGAAGCAATCAGCGCGATCGATATCGCCTTGTGGGATTTGATGGGCAAAGCGACCGGTCGACCGGTTTATGAGTTGCTCGGCGGACCGATCCGCAAAACCCTTCCCGTCTACGCGTCGGCGTTGCATCCCGTCGAATCGGTCAACGTTTGCCGCGAAGCCGAGAACTACGTCGAACAGGGGTATTCTGCGATGAAGACTCGCTTTCCTTGCGGGCCCGGCGACGGCAGCCGCGGCATGGCCGAGAACGAAGCCCACATCGCCCGCATTCGCGAAACGATCGGCGACGACGTCGACCTGATGGCCGACGTCTACATGGGCTGGGATTTTCACTACGCCGTCCGCATGTGCCAACGTCTCGAAAAATATCGCCTCGCCTGGCTCGAAGAACCGTTCCTGCCCGATGACCTTATCAGTTACGCCAAGCTGCGAAAGGAGACGCCGATCCCGCTCTCCGGCGGCGAGCACGAATTCACCAGGTACGGTTTTCAGCAGATCATCGACATGGAGGCAATGGATATCTTGCAGCCCGATCTGCGGCGCTGCGGCGGTTTTACCGAAGCGAAGAAAATCGCGGCAATGGCTGCGGCATGCGGGATCACGGTGATCCCGCATGCGTATTGCATCACGCACCTGCATTTCGCGGCAGCGACGCCGAACATTCCGATGGTCGAATACTTTCCGCTTCCCATCTGGGCCGAACCCGCCCCATCGACGTGGCAGCCGTTGTTCATCGACGAGCCGGTGCCGGCGCAGGCAAGAGTGACGCTCTCCGTTCAACCGGGTTTAGGGATACGACTGAAGCGGGAGTAATGACATTCCCCGAGCGCACACTCGACCAATTCGATTCGATCGTTTATGCTGAAAGCGTACTATCCTTTTCACATCAAGCATTGATCATCAACCGGGGAGTATCGTTCATGAGTACCGCCGAAACATTATCTTGCCTGCGCGACGTCGATCGCGAATTTTTCGCACGTGAACTCGACCCGTTTCTCCCCGATCGCATCTTCGATGCCCACTGCCATCTCTGGAGCAAGGACTGGGTTCCCTGGTCGGTGATCGGCAAACCCCAAGATATTTCTTACTCCGACTATATGGGCTACATTCGCGACCTGCACGGCGAACGTCCTACGTCTGCGATGTTTATTCCGTACGTCACGGTCGACCATAAAGATCGCATACCCGATGCCAACGCATGGATATCGAAGTCGATCGCCGATGATCCCAAATGTCGTGGCAGTTTCTTCGTTCGGCCTGAGGACGATCCCGAATATGTCCGTCAGGAAGTCCGACGACTGGGGTTGAACGGCCTGAAGTGTTATCACACGATGGCCTCGACAACGCCGACGTGGGAGGCCGACATACCCGATTTTCTTCCCGAATCGCTGATCAAAGTCGCCCACGAAGAAGAGTGGTTTATCACGCTGCACATGGTGAAATCGCGCGCCGTCGCCGACCCGAGCAACATCCACTGGATCAAGCATTACTGTAAGAACTACCCCGGCATGAAGTTGATTCTCGCGCATTCGGCGAGAGGTTTTCAGCCGTCGCACAATCTCGAAGGCCTGGCCGAGCTCAAGGGTCTCGACAACGTCTGGTTCGACAGCAGCGTCAACTGTGAGCCGATCGCGCATCAGGCGATCTTCCGCATCCTCGGGCACAAGCAATTTATGTACGGCTCGGACTTGCCGATCAGCCATATGCGCGGCCGCTCGCTGAGTGCCGGCGACACGTTTATCTGGGTTTACGAGAATACGCCGGTCTGGGACGAAAAGCACCGCAAGATCGACCCGATTCTTATCGGGTTGGAACATCTACGCTCGGTCAAATGGGCCTGCTGGTCAGAGAAGCTGAGCGACAGTGCCGTTGAAGACGTATTCTGGAACAACGCCGCACGGTGCTTCGGTGTGACGTAAGGCCACCGAGTGAAGGAGGTTTTTCCCGGTAGTTGAACCAAAGATCGGCTTGATATGTATGAACTCCGATATAAAATCGAGTAGACGTACAGACGCTACACTAGTTCACACCCCGCGAATCGTATGTGTCACCACGCTCCAGTACGCATACCCCTGCTCGTTCAGTGGTATCTTCATTGGCTGCGTGTTTCCCGCGCTGTCGGTGGCGCGGGCCTGGAGTTTGTTCTCCCCCGGTTGAACGTCCCAGTCGATGTCCCATCTTACCCATGCCTTGTCGATGTTCGGTTCACGCAGCCTTGCGGGATGAAATGTCTTGCCGCCATCGACGCTGACGTCGACTTTTTCGATCGTTCCTTCCCCCGACCAACTGCGGCCGCGTAACAAAAATTTGCCGACGGGAAGCTCGCCGTCCCAGGCGAGCTCGAACGCACTTTTGACTTTCTGTGTCGTTAATGCCGGTCCGTTCGCGGGGGGGGCCGGTTTGTAGTCGGGTCCGGTGAGCACATATTTCTTCGTGTTGTAATCGGAGTAAAGAGCCTGCTCGCTGACTTCGATCTCGCCGACCCATTTCACATTCGCGATGCCGACCCAGCCCGGCAGCAACATGCGTACGGGGGCTCCATGATCGGGGAGCAACGGGTCGCCGTTCATCGCGTACACGAGCAGCGTGTCGTCGGCGAGGGCCTTTTCGATCGGCATCGGGCGTTTGATCTGCTTTTCGTCGAGCCCGACCGGCATCACGTCCTTTGCCGATTGTTTCACGCCGGCACGGTCGAGTACTTCACGCAGCGGCACCCCGGTCCACTCGGCGACGCCGATCCCTCCGAGACTCCACGGCGTCCCTTCGATTTTCTTCCCGTGCGTCACCTCAAAAAAGTTGCGGCCGTTCCCGGCACATTCGAGGGCGCGAATGACCGAAACCGACGGCAACGAGAGCAATTCGTCGTACGATAATGCGAGCGGTTTCGCTACGCCCGACCCGTGGATCTTCAACTCCCATGTTTTCGGATCGATCATCGGCACCGATTTGCTGTTGTTGCGGACAAAGAACAATTCATTCGGAACGATATAGCCGCGGTGGTACATCGCCTCCCACTTCATTTCGAGATTGCTGCCGCTTTTCACGAAAAACTGTTCGTTCGCCGGTTTGACGATCGGCTTCGCTTCTTCGGCCGATGCAAAACGTGTCGACGGAATTGCCGCGAATCCGGTTCCCGCGGCGAGCAGTTGCAAAAACCGCCGTCGCCCGACGCCCAGTCCCTGCGCCTGTTGATGGACCCATTCGTCGGCACGCTGTCGACGGTATTGATCTTGGTGAAGGAGTTCGCTCTGGGACATAGGGATGATCCTCCGTGATGAAAGCACATGGAAACGTCAATCAACGACAGGCGATTATAGCAAGACGTCGAGATCCGGGCAGCCGCAAGTTTGAGTTATCAAGCGGGAGAAACAGTCGAGGAAACGAAAGCGGGTGAGCGGGACGAGGAGTTGAATCAAATAATGGATCGAACGGTCTACACATCATCCGGCAAAAACGTCGCAATAATCCATGTGGCAACGATTACGGTTTCGACGGCAAGAATGATAATGTTCCGCCTCAAACCAAGTAGACTAAAGAGGACATTCTCTACAACAATCCAGATACTCAATATGGCACCTGTCAGCAAGGCACAAGCAAAACCCATTGCTATTTCCAGCAGTAAGAAATCTCCTGGCCGAGGGAGGATGCGGGTGCAGATTCCGACCCAAACAATCGTGATCAGAATTTGAAAATAGAAGGTGGAACGTAAATGAGACAACACTCCACGCTCTATGTTGGGATGATACTCCCGTGCAACAGCGGCAGCTCTTCGGATTCGATATAACAATGTCCCTTTGACAGCGAGCCAAAGGGCGACCAATCCAATAGACGACCAGATAAAGAGTTGTTCGGTCGGTGTCGAGGGCCGGTCATCATGAACGCCGAATAATAACGCGATGAAAAATAGGGAATATATCAAGAAAAATCCCCACTTATTAAGGATCAGACTCCTCCATTTGCGATTTGTGGTCATACGAACCTTCGTGGCTATAAAATATCGGGAGCGAACACATTATTCATGGTAAACGATGATACGGTCAATCGGGATGTCGAATTTCTCGTTCATTTTCGATTCCATGACTTCGGCATATATTTCTACGCCACTTTTCCTCTCATTTCGGCTCGAATTTTGCCCACTCCCCAACTCCGAATTGTCTCGACGGCTTCCATCCCGTAGAATGAATGGGCTTGGCTTTCTTCCCATGAAAGTCTTGCGACTGCACATGAGCCCACACAAGAGACTTGCCGGATTGGAATTCTCACCGAGTTTTTCCCACCCGTAATCCGAAATCTTCGACGTGCAAACGACAGCGTCGATCTTTAGATACGTTGACGAGACTCCCCGCATGGATCAACAGGTTCCGACCACCTCACCATTCAATACCGACACGACGCCGGGAATACCCGGGTTCGATTACGACCCTCGCACCCGCGTTGTCTTCGGTAACGGTTCTGTTGCTCGTCTCGGCGAACTCGCCCGAGAGATCGGTGCCTCGCGCGTGCTGCTCGTCACCGATCGCGGATTGATGGAAGCCGGGCACGTCGATCGCGCCCTCAAACGGCTTCGTGACGAAGGGATTTTCGTCGTCGATTTTCACGACGTACAACAAAACCCGACGACCGAAGATGTCGAACGCGGCCTTGTTATCGCTCGCGAACATTCGATCGATGCCATAATCGGTTTCGGCGGAGGAAGCAGTCTCGATTGTGCGAAGGGAATCAACTTCCTGCTCACCAACGGCGGCAAGATGGAAGACTATTGGGGCGTCGGCAAAGCGACCAGACCGATGCTTCCGGTCATCGCGGTCCCTACCACCGCCGGGACCGGCAGCGAAGCCCAGTCGTTCGCACTCATCGCTCAAGCCGAGACGCACCAGAAGATGGCGTGTGGCGACAAAAAAGCGGCGTGCAAAATCGCGATACTCGATCCCGAGTTAACGCTGACGCTGCCGCAATCGGTGGCAGCGGTGACCGGGATTGATGCACTGAGCCATGCGGTCGAATCGTTCGTCACCACGAAAAAAACGCCGGTCTCGCAACTTCTCAGCCGCGAAGCGTGGAAATTGCTTTCGACGAATTATGTAACGGTGCTCAATGAACCCGATAATCTTGCAGCGCGCGGGGCGATGCTTTTGGGGGCTCATCTCGCAGGGGCGGCGATCGAAAATTCGATGCTCGGCGCGGCCCATTCGCTCGCGAACCCGCTGTCGGCCAAGTACGGAACGATTCATGGCGTCGCCGTCGGCATCATGCTGCCGCATGTCGTGAGGTTTAACGGTGAATGCGAGCGTGAGCGTTACGCAACCCTCGCCGAGGATGCCGGTTTGCAGATCGATGCGTCGACCCCTTCGTACGAAACGCTGGCGAAATTCCTGATTCAGGCGTTACAGTTCGCGGGGCTTCCCGTATCATTAGAGGGAGCGGGGGTGGCACGCGATTCGCTCCCCCAACTGGCACAAGAAGCGGCTCAACAGTGGACGGCTCAGTTCAATCCCCGTCCGGTGGATGTCGCTGATCTTCTGGAGGTTTACCAATGCGCGTTTTCGACGAACGGCTCGACCGGCGGTCATTCGTAGCGTCGCTGCCGGCGCTGTGGATGCTCTCTCGCGGTTCGCTGTCACCGGTTCTGGCTATGGAAAAACGGCAGATTCCCGGCCCAACCAGTTGGCCGTCTTACCGACGCGGTCCCTTGCAACAGGGGGTCGCCGGCAGCAAATTGCCCGCGACATTAAAACAGCTCTGGAAATTCCCTGCTCCCGATGGAATAGCGTCGACCGCTGCCATTGTCGATGGCGAAGTCTACAGCGGTATGTTTTCGGGAGATCTCGTCTGCCTCGACAAAAATGACGGTTCACTGATCTGGAAATACCGTTCGATCGATAACCCCGATCCGAAAACGTTCGCTCCGGGTTTTCGTTCTTCTCCCACCGTTACCGACGACGCCGTCTACCTAGGCGACGAAGACGGTGTGTTTCACGCGGTCGAACGCGAAACCGGCAAGAAACGCTGGGCGTTCGAAACCGGAGCCGAGATCGTCAGCAGTGCGGCGATTGACGGCGATCGCGTGATCTTCGGTTCGTACGACAGCAGCCTGTATTGTCTCGACTGCAAGACCGGAGAAAAAGTATGGGACTTCATGACGCAAGATCGCGTCAATTGCTCTCCCGCGATTGCCGAAGGTTTTACGTTCGTTGCCGGTTGCGATGAGCATCTTCGCGTGATCAATCTGAAAGATGGTTCGGAAGAAGCCGATATTCCGCTCGAGACTTATCTGATTGCCTCCCCTGCGGTATGGGGAGATCAACTCTACGTCGGTACTCACAACGGCGATGTGCTCGCCGTCAATTGGAAAAAGAAAACGATCGACTGGCGCTATCAGAGTGGCAAAGACGCCCGCCCGATTCACGGGTCGGCAGCGATTACCAAAGACATGCTGGTGGTCGGCGGTCAAGACAAGAAGGTCCGCTGCATCGATCGGACCAACGGTAACGAACTCTGGACGTTCGAAACGCGCGGGCAAGTCGACAGTTCGCCGGCGATCGTTGACGATCGCGTATTCATCGGATCGAACGACGGCAGTTTGTACGAACTGGCGCTGGCGACCGGAAAAGAACTCTGGAAAGAACAACTCGGCCGAAAAGTAACCGCCGGTCCGGCGATCGGCGAGGGAGTCCTCGTCGTCGGCGCCGAAATGAGCGACGGATTTTTGTACTGTTATGGATAACCCGGTTAGCCGCGACGCAACGCGGAGCGCTAGCATAAATGAAATGACGAATTAACCCCCAATGACCCCTTTGCGTTGCAAACCTACGATATCAGCTTTCCCGCTTTGGGAATTCATCATTGGGATTTCATTAGGAATTAGACATTCGTCATTAGTCGTTCTCCCTTACACCCTTACCCCGACCCTCTCCCAGGGGGAGAGGGAGGAAGACAGATTGGCATCGATATGACAACCGACACACTCGGTACAACGGAAGTGGGAAGTTATTTCATTTCCAACTATCCGCCGTTCTCGCAATGGCAGAATGAACTGGTTCCCGAAATCGAACAGGCGTTCGACGCGCCTCCGGACGATACGAGTCAGTTTTACGGTGTGTATATTCACATTCCGTTCTGCCGCAAGCGGTGCAAGTTTTGTTACTTTCGGGTCTATACCAATCAGAACGCGAAAGCGATCGAGCGGTATTGTGCGGCTCTCGAACGCGAAATCGAACTCGTCAGCCATAAACCGGCTCTACAGGGACGCCCTTTGCGATTCGTCTATTTCGGCGGCGGAACACCCTCGTACCTCAGCTCGAAGCAATTGCTCTCGCTGCGCGACCGGCTCAGCCAGTCGCTGTCGTGGGATCACGCCGAAGAAGTGACGTTTGAATGCGAGCCCGGTACGCTCAGCCTCGAAAAAGTGAAGACCCTAAAGGAGATCGGTATCACCCGCGTCTCGCTCGGCGTCGAAAACTTCAACGATCAGATTCTCGAAGTCAACGGACGGGCGCATCTCTCTCCCGAAGTCGACCGCGCCTACGAATGGCTCAATCAGGTCGGATTTCCGCAGATCAATCTCGATCTGATCGCCGGCATGATCGGCGAGACCAACGAGAACTGGAACAAGTGCATCGACAAAATTATCGACATGTCGCCCGACAACATCACCATCTATCAGATGGAACTGCCGCATAACACAATTATCTCGAAAGAGATGAAAGAGCAGGGGATCACGTCGCCGATCGCGGGGTGGGAAACGAAACGCCGCTGGGTCGACGAGGCGTTCAATCGGCTCTGCCGGGAGGGATACAAGATCTCCAGCGGCAACGAACTGGTCAAGAATCTCGATACCGATCACTTCGTCTACCGCGATCAGGTCTGGCGGGGCTGCGATCTGGTCGCGACTGGTGTGTCGTCGTTCGGGCATCTGCAAGGGGTCCATTATCAGAATCTCGACCAGCTTGAAGACTATCAGACGACGGTCGAAGCAGGGCATCTGCCGTTCAACCGCGCCTTGAGGCCGACCGAACATCAACTCCTGATCCGCGAACTCGTCTTACAGATGAAAGAAGGGCATCTCACAGCGGCACCGTTCCGTCAAAAGTACGGTGTCGATATTATGACCGATTTTGGCGATACGTTTCGCCGACAGGAAGCGGCCGGTTATCTCACCGTCGAAGACGATTCGATTCAATTGACTCGCCGGGGTTTGTTGCAGGTCGACAGCCTGCTACCGGAGTATTTTGAAGCCGAACACCGGCAAGTGCGGTATACGTAACCGAAAACCAGAGGGAGCGGTTCGTTTATTTCATCTCGTTCCCAACCTCCCGCTTGGGAACGCAAGTCTTGGAAGCTCCGCTTCCCGGTTTTCGTTCAGGTACAATCACACGACAAGCCGTTTCATAACCCTCTGGACGCCGTGTATTTCAGGGCCATTTGGATGTCTAGCTGGTCGCCAACCGGGTTATGAAACCCGTTCAACTCAATTTCGGATCACGGTTGATAGTATTTTAAAGCACTCGGCGAAGCAGGTGCTTCGCAATAATGCGTTCCCAAGCGGAGCTAGGGAACGAGACAATTGATCGCTGTCCCTTGAAGCAGACATCATGAAACCAAACGACGAGTTCGACGCCCTCACGCAGATTTTTCCGTCCGAGCAGGCGTTTGCACTGCAGGTCGAACATATTCCTTCGGCCCTTACCCCCGAGCCGTACAAGCAGTTACTTGTACACGATCATCACATGACCGTCACGATGGAACAGTTCTATGACTGCAAGGTCCACGTTCATGTTTTGCAGAAGAAGCGCAATGGGAATCAATACTCTCGCAAGATCGTGCTGACTAATGGACCGGATGGCCCTATCGTGCAATTCGGCCTCGTGCGGTTCAACTTCGACGTCGTCACACAAGCGGTACGCGACGAAATTCTCAGTGAGAAGATTCCGTTAGGCCGCGTGCTGATCACGCACAATGTGCTGCGGCACATCGATCTGGGGGCGATCTTGAGAATCACCGCGGGACCGGGTCTTGCCGAGGCTTTGAAGATCGACGTTGGCGAAACGACATACGGTCGACTGGCGACGATCTTCTGCAATCATCTGCCGGCAGTCGATCTTCTCGAAATCTGCGCACCGGTGAAATAACCTGGGAATGTAAATCTTCAAAGTTCTACGCCGTCGCTCTAGAGCCTGTTATTGACTTATCTCAAGAAATCTGTTGATGTTCGGTGATGAGCACGACACGGAAGTCG
>JAQCEJ010000210.1 GCA_027618475.1 Planctomycetota bacterium
CGGTAGTTGGTTGATGTCGATGCCGAACGAGCCCGATCGGATTATTGAGAATCGACCCAAGCATTGGTAATCCTGTTGCACGCCCATTTCTGCCCGCAGGATTGTTTTCCGACTGGAACTAGCTATGCCTGTTGGCAAGCTGCATTGTGGTTTTGCATCCGCCTGAGCAGTATGGGAATGTCGGTTTGTGGGAATCGAACGGAGACGTGGAAAAGGAAGTCCGGTGGTCCATCGGCTTCTTCGTCGAGAGTGTTTTCGTCCACTTTCGATTGCCGCACCGACAAGTCTGTTGGCCGTAGATCGAACTCCCAAATCCCTTGCACCGGCTGGTCGGTTGGCTCCCATGCCTGCCTTATCCGGTTGTATAGGCTTTGGAAGTTGCCGTCGTATTCGCCTGCCACAATGTTGAGAAACTCGGTAGCATCGAGTACGTCAAAGAACTGAATCCAGGCGATACCTGGACGGTTCTCTTGGCAGGAATTCATTGTGTGAAGTCCGGCCTTCCAGATTTCGGCGACCAGCGGAGCGATGTTAGCATCAATGTCAGCTTCCTGATCGCCAACTCAGGGCCAGCGCGCACTCTGGGTTAACTTGGTAGTCTGAGGCGACTTGCGCTGTGGTGTTGTGTGTGGTAATAGATGCTCCGTGTGGTTGTCCCATGAGTGACTCACGGAGGCGATACGATGGCGAAAGCAACACGGATCGGATTGGACGAGGTCATTTGTCATTTTGCCGCGTTGGAGGATCCGCGGTCGGAGATCAACTTGCGACATCCTTTGGCCAGCGTAGTGGTCATCGCGCTGATGGCCGTGCTGGCGGGCGCCGGTGGTCCGACCGCGATTGCGAAATGGGCGTTGATGAACGCCGAGTTGTTGAGAGGGTTGCTTCCGCTGCCGCAGGGAATCCCCCGGAAGGATGTGTTTCGCCGGGTGCTGGCGACATTGCAACCCGAGGCGTTTCAGGCGTGCTACAAGAACTGGCTGGCGTCGTTGCGGGACAAAGCGGCCGCGACGACCAGGATCGATCAACCGGTGCTGGCGATCGACGGCAAGACCTCTCGGCGGAGTCACGACCGGAGCAAGGGCTTGGGGGCGTTGCATGCGGTCAGCGTCTGGGCGAGCGAATATGGCTTGAGCCTCGGACAGGTGGCAACGGAGGAAAAATCGAACGAAATCACGGCCATTCCCGTGCTGTTGACGCTGGTTGACATTCGCGGCGCGATCATCACGATCGACGCCATGGGAACCCAGACGGCGATTGCAAAACAGATCATCGACGGGAAAGCCGACTATGTGCTGGCGCTGAAAGGGAACCAGGAGACGTTGCACGATGCGGTCATCGCGTATGTGAACGAGCAGCTGGAGACCGACTTCGCGAACTGCGGTGCGCGGCGGCACGTCACGAAGGAAAAGGGGCATGGGCGCGAAGAGATCCGACATTACGTCCATATGCCGGTACCGCAGAACCTAGTCGGCGCGAGTCGTTGGCAAGGCCTGCTGACCATCGGAGTGGCCATGCTGACCTGCCTGCGTGAGGGAAAAGAGACGATGGATGTGCGGTACTTCATCAGCAGTCTCCCGCTGGGAGTGCAGCGTTTCGCCCATGCCGTGCGGGCTCATTGGGGAATTGAGAACACGTGTCATTGGAGTCTCGACATCACCTACCGCGAGGACGAATCTCGCATCCGCGAGAAACACTTGCGAGAAAACTTCGCCTGGTTAAACCGCTTCACTCTCTCGCTGCTCAAGCAGCATCCCGGAAAAGACAGCCTGATCATGAAACGACGCTGTTGCGGATGGAACAACGACTTTCTGCTCCAAACCCTCACCGGCTCAGGAAGTTAGTGAGCGCTGGCCCTGTGGGCGGGGGTGGTTTGCAATACGGCCACCACAAACGCCAATGTCACGAACAAAACCATTCGACGAATGTCAGGCATGGGATGTCCCTTTGTGATGTTCGATTTTCGGTGGGAGTCGACGCTCAACGACAGATCGCGAGAAATGACCGTGAGCTTACGCTCCCGGCTCGCCTTAGCCCAGCACCTCCTTCGTCGCTCCGGCCATGATCTCGACGATCTGATCCAACTGCTTGTGCGTCGAAATTACAGGCGGAGCGATACAAAAAACGTCGCCACGCAGACGACTGAAGAGGCCGCGGGCCTGGGCGGCAATGTGAATCTTGTGGCCGATTTTCTGGTCGGCGGGGTAGTCGGCCTTTGTGCTCTTGTCTTCGACGTATTCAATCGCACACATCAGACCCTTGCCGCGCACTTCGCCGACGTGCGGATGATCGGCGAGGGCTGCTTGCAATGCTTTGAGCAGATAGTCCCCCTTCTCAGCGGCTTGCGCGGGGAACCCTTCCTGTTCGATGATGTCGATCGTCCGCATGGCGACGGCACACCCGACGGGATGCGCGCTATACGTGAAGGCGTGCATCCACGCCATGTTACCGGTATCGAGCACTGACGCGATCTGTTCGGTGACGCCGATTCCTCCGAACGGAAAGTATCCCGATGTGATCGCCTTCGCGAACTGAATGATATCGGCCCGTACGCCCCAGTGATCGAGGCCGAACATTTTCCCCGAACGGCCGAAGCCCGTAATCACTTCATCAGCAACAAACAGCACATCATACTTGTCGCAGATTTCGCGGATGCGGGGGAAATAATCGTCCTGCGGAACAATGACCCCGCCGGCCCCTTGAATCGGCTCGGCGATGAACATGCCGACGGTGTCGGCTCCCTCCTTGAGAATCGCTTTTTCGAGTTCATTCGCCGCGGCGATGCCCTGGCTGACACCGGCCGGGGCGACATATCGATACGGGTACGGCGACGGAATGTGCGAAAACCCCGGAACCAGTGGTTCGAACATCGGCCAATACGGCGACAACCCAGTCGCCGACATCGCAGCCAGCGTCACGCCGTGGTAACCGAATTGTCGACTGATGACTTTCGTCTTCTCGGGTTTTCCCTTGATCTTCCAATAATACCGAGCCGTTTTGATCGAGGTTTCGGTCGACTCCCCTCCCCCCGATGTAAAGAAAAACCGCGTAATGTTCGAGTTTGTCAGCCGCGATAACCGTTCGGCGAGTTCGATCGCCCACGGGTTCGTGCTGCCGGCGTAACCGGAGCAGTACGAGAGCGTCTCCATCTGGCGAGCTGCGACTTCGGCGAGTTCTTTACGGCCATGCCCGGCGACGACGTTCCATAATCCCGAGAGGCCGTCGATGTATTCTTTACCATCGACATCGACGAGCATCGCCCCCTCCCCTTTCACCCACACATGAGCGGTCGTTTCGTGAAGTCCCCGGTTGTGCAGCGGGTGAATCAGGTGAGCGAGGTCTTGCTTGAGCAGTTTTTCTTTGTTGGTCGTCATTGAGGTATCCTTATGTGTTTGAAGATGGTTGAAGTCTCGGCAAATCGGTAAGTGAATGCAAGGGAAGAAGAGTGAAGTTTCAGGT
>JAQCEJ010000211.1 GCA_027618475.1 Planctomycetota bacterium
ATGTTAAAATGCGATCCATTGCGAGCCTGGAGTGTCTCCCGGCTCAACCCATATGGGAAATGTCGGATAATAGTCGGGTTTCCTCATGAGCGAGGCTCCGCCCCCTGCGCCGCATCAAGTCACCGTCGAGGCACGCGCACACGGTTGGCGCATCGACCACTATCTCTCGCGACTCTTTCCCAACTTCAGCCGGGTGCTGTTTCAAACGGCAATCTCCGAACAGGCGATATTGCTCAACGGCCTTCCTGTGAAACCCTCGCGTCGTCTATGTGTCAATGACGTACTCACGTTGGTTCGCTGGCCCCGCTCACCTGACAGCAGCCTTCCTCCGGAAGACATTCCGCTCGACGTGCTTTTCGAAGATGAATTTCTCATCGTCATCGACAAGCCGGCAGGAATGATCACTCATCCGGGTAAAGGAAACTATCGGGGGACTCTCGCCGGGGCGCTGCAATTTCACTTCGATCGACTCAGTGACATCGCAGGGAAATTGAGGCCGGGGATCGTGCACCGTCTCGACCGTGATACCAGCGGAGTACTGGTAATCGCCAAAGACAACCAGGTTCATCAGTTCCTTAGTAAGCAGTTCGAGAATCGCGAAGTGTACAAGGAATACCGTGCCATAGTCTGGGGTGAAATGGATTTCGACCGCGATGTCATCGACACCTTTCTTTGTGTCGACTCGCGCAATCGCGAAAAAATGATGATTTGTTCGGAGGGGGGCAATGCCCGACGAGCCGTCACTCATTATGAAGTGCTGACACGGTTCAACGGTTTCACGTCGGTCAAATTGATGCCGCAAACCGGAAGAACACACCAACTACGGGTCCATTTGCAACATCTCGGCCATTCAATCGTCGCCGACCGTGTGTATGGAGGTCGGGCGGTGCTGTCGCGGAGCGATCTGTCCGAAGTCGCCCTTCCAGAATCCTCGAAACAAGAACATGAAACCAGCGATGCCGAATCGGGCGATGTGCTGATCTCGCGACAGGCGTTGCATGCGTATCGACTTGAATTTTTGCACCCTCAGAGTGGAAAAAAACTCGCATTTGAGGCACCATTGCGGGAAGACATGCAGCAGACTCTCGCTGCATTGGAATCGTTGCGCTCGAAATCGCACAAATCTCCGTCGAAACATTCGCCGCCGCAATCCTAGAACTGGTTTCATAACCCGGTTGGCGACAGAATAATCATCCAAATTGTCCGGTAATTATCCGCCGTCCAGAGGGTTATGAAACTGCTTGTACAGAAAGTAAGAGATATGAGACTGGCCAAAGTGCTGCTATCGAGTGGCGAACGCCGGGTCGCTGTCTGGGAAGATCAATCGCTTCGCCTGCTCGACCTGAGTCAAGTCGATAATTGCCGGAGCCTTTCCGATATTCTGCACTCGCCTGATCCGAAAGGACTGGCGAATTTCCTCATCGATCCGCAAACCGATCCGCAAGCGGAAGAAGCGGTGACCTTTCTGGCGCCGATCGACCATCAGGAAGTCTGGGCCGCGGGAGTCACGTACAAGCGAAGTCAGGTCGCCCGCATGGAAGAATCGGAAACCGGGGCATCGCATTACGATCGCGTTTACACCGCACCCCGACCGGAGATTTTTTTCAAAGCGACACCGAATCGTGTCTCGGGTCCGCATCAACCGGTTCGCGTCCGTGCCGATAGCGAATGGTCGGTTCCCGAACCCGAACTGACCCTGATCGCCAGCCCCGAGCGGAAACTCGTCGGCTTCACCATCGGCAACGATATGTCGGCACGCGATATCGAAGGCGAAAACCCTCTTTATTTGCCCCAGGCAAAAATGTACAAGCAAGCGTGCGCTCTCGGGCCGTGCGTGCTGATTCCCGACGCTCCGCTCGATCGTCCGAACACGAAGATCAAATTGAAGATCTCCCGTAAGGGAAAACTCGCCTTCGAAGGAGAAACAAACGTCGGAGAAATGGTGCGAGACTTCGATGAACTTCTTAGCTGGCTGGGGCGCGAAAACGACTATTCGCAGGGTGTGATGCTTCTTACAGGAACGGGTATCGTTCCCCCCGACGACTTCACCCTCGATAACGGCGACATCGTCACCATCGACATCACCGGCATCGGTTCGCTAGTGAACCCCGTTGTCAAAGACAAATTATAGGATCACACATAGAGGGTTCCCAAGGTTTTAGAACTGGTTTCATAACCCGGTTGGCGACGGAATAATCATCCAAATTGTCCGGAATTATCCGCCGTCCAGAGGGTTATGAAACTGCTTGTAGAGTTGAATACCTATCGGTTTCTATTCAAGAGGATGACTTTTTCTTATGTCCCACGGTCAGGATGACACGCCCAATACTAAAACTCGCCCCACCATTCCCGAGGGAATCCAACAACGAGATTGTATTGAGGGAATGAAAGAACTGCCCGATGGCAGCATCGATCTCGTGTTTGCCGATCCCCCTTTTAACATTGGCTACAAATACGATTTGTACGAAGACCGCAAAACGGTCGACGATTATCTGCAGTGGTGTAAGGATTGGGCCGCACAGGTCATTCGTCTGCTCAAACCTGACGGAACATTCTGGCTCGCCATCGGAGACGATTTCGCCGCCGAACTCAAAGTCCTCTTTTCTCGCGAACTCGGGCTCTCGTGCCGAAGTTGGGTGATCTGGTACTATACGTTCGGCGTGAATTGCTCCAACAAATTTACGCGTTCGCATACACACCTGTTGTATTTTGTGAAAGATCCGACGACTTTCACGTTTCACGCCGACGATCCGCAACTCCGTATTCCCTCGGCGCGTCAACTCGTTTACGGTGACAAAAGAGCCAATCCCAAAGGTCGGCTTCCGGACGACACGTGGGTGCTCAGGCCTCAGGATATTCCCGAATCGTTCTCGGCGGATGAAGACACGTGGTACTTCGCCCGCGTCGCCGGAACGTTTAAGGAGCGTAAGGGGTGGCATGGGTGTCAGATGCCGGAGCAGTTATTGGGACGGATCATCCGTGCCTGTTCGAATCCGGGTGAACGGGTTCTCGATCCGTTCGTCGGCAGCGGCACAACGATGGTCGTCGCGAAGAAACTCGATCGGCGATACGTGGGTTTTGAGATCTCGCCCGATTACGCTGCGAATGCCGAACAGCGAGTGGCCAAAGCCACTGTCGGTCAACCGCTCGACGGCCCCGCGAATCCGCTGTTAAGCGCACCATCCACGGCCGAAGGGCGGCAATTGCGACTTACAGAACCGATCGTCTGAGCCAAGACTCGAACGGGTTCACATCCAGGATGGTGATGGAAAATAGGCCAATTACAGGCCCAGTTCTATTGTTCTGAGTGCTGAATGGTGGCGGGTCACATGAGTAGGAATCGGGTACCCGGATCGCCATCGCAAACCGGATGCAGCGTCAGGTCATGACATGCGCATGAAAAAGCCCTCTACCGGTCAATGACCGGTAGAGGGCGTATGCAACAGGTGGGTGTGCGG
>JAQCEJ010000095.1 GCA_027618475.1 Planctomycetota bacterium
CTTGTTTTGAAGGGCTTGGCGCAAATCGCGTGCCAAAGTTCGGGAAGTCAAATGGGAAATGCGGGTTCATATTATTCTTGCACTGCGTACGTCGGGCCGCTTCGCGGGCCTGTTGCACAGCGGGAAGCAACAGGGCGATCAAGACGGCGATGATCGCGATCACTACCAGCAGTTCAATCAGTGTGAAGCCGGTTTTTCGCCGCAGGCTTCGATGTGGACTCGAAATTCTCATTGCATGCTCTCCAAAAAAAGAAAAAAATTAACAACCTAACACAAGCGATACGACAGTCGCACCGCCCCGGTCAGCCTCTATCTAATCAATAAAGTAACGTCGCGAACCCATTGACCAGAATCATCGCACCAAATCGATGAACCGATATGACATAAGAGCAAAAGCTCGTTTCGGGCTAATTACGTCGTTGATAATTTGCAACAAGAAATCGAGAAATGACTCAGATTCTCAAGACCACCGAGAGTTCGGAAAAACGCCTTGTTCATCTATTCTTAATTGAATCAAGAATTTCTTGGAATTTCAATTGGAAAAAAGACCTATTTTCTGAAATTCTGAGAATTCACCCTCGACGAAGAGACGGGGGTTTCTGCAAAGCTGATGGTTTCATAACCGCTCATCGATGACAATTATTCGAGTTACCGCAGCACTCCGCTGACGACCTCCCCATGCACGTCGGTCAGCCGATAATCTCTTCCCTGAAATCGGTAAATCAACTTCGTATGATCGAGCCCCAGGCAATGTAACAACGTCGCATTCAGATCGTGCACGTGGACCGGATCTTTCACGATATTGTAAGAATACTCGTCCGTCTCGCCGAAGGTGAGGCCGGGTTTGATACCGCCGCCGGCCATCCAGATCGAAAAGCACCGGCCGTGATGGTCGCGGCCGAAGTTGTTCGATTCGAGCTTCCCCTGTCCATAGACCGTGCGGCCGAATTCGCCTCCCCAAATCACCAGCGTGTCGTCGAGCAGACCCCGTTCTTTCAGGTCGGCGATGAGGGCGGCACACGGCTGGTCGACGTCGCGGGCTTGCAGCTTGATGTCGCTCGGCAGATTGTAATGCTGGTCCCAGCCCCGATGAAAAAGCTGAATAAACTTCACTCCCCGTTCGGCCATGCGACGGGCCAGCAGACAGTTTGCGGCGAAGGTGCCGGGACGTTCGGCGTCGGGACCGTAGCGATTGAGCGTCGCGAGCGATTCGCCGCTGATTTCGGTCAGTTCGGGGACCGACGACTGCATACGAAATGCCATCTCGTACTGCGAAACACGAGTCAGGATTTCGGGATCGGCGGTTGACTCGTGATGATGCCGGTTGAGCGCAACGACCCGGTCGAGCATGCGTTGCCGTGCATCGTGACTCAACTTGCCGGGATGCGACAGATAAAGCACGGGGTCTCCCTGCGGCCGAAAACAGATCCCCTGATGATTCGACGGTAGAAATCCCGATCCCCACAGCCGTGCGTAAAGCGGATCGTCCGGCCGCGCGGCACTCCCGCGCGAGAGGAGCACGATGTACGTCGGCAGGTTATCGTTTTCGCGACCGAGGCCGTAGCTCAGCCACGATCCGATCGACGGGCGACCGGGAAGTTGATGGCCCGTTTGCAGAAACGTAATCGCCGGGTCGTGATTGATCGCCTCCGTCGTCACCGAGCGAACGAGACACAACTCATCGGCGACGGTTCCCAGATGCGGCAAGAGTTCGCTGAATGCGGCACCACTTTCGCCGTGCCGCTGAAAGCGAAACGGCGACGAGACGAGCGGAAACGCCTTTTGATTCGCTGTCATGCCGGTAAGCCGTTGCCCCATGCGAACCGACTCGGGCATATCGGTGCCGTGGAGGTCACGGAGTTTCGGTTTGTCGTCGAGAAGTTCGATCTGTGACGGACCGCCATGCATGAACAGAGAGATCACCCGTTTTGCCTTGGGAGCGAAATGCGGCAATGTTGTCGCACCGGTGTAAGCGAAAGGTTCGGCACTCGACGTTGACGAAAACATCGTTGCGAGCGCTGCCGTCCCGACTCCGGCGAACGATTGCTTGAGCATCGACCGGCGCAACAGCGGCATGGTGTCATTGAGGGAGAGATGAGGATTCATTTTCTTGTTTCGATTCGCTTTCAGAATTCCGATAGAGTGATCGCTGATTCGAGTCCCGTTCAAACTCTTATTCTTTCGTCACCGTTTCATCGAGATTGAGGAGAACCTGCATAACCGTCGTTAATGCGGCCCATTTGCTGCGATTGATCTGTGTGCCGTCCAACTGGTACTCGCCGACAACCAGCAGCGGCTCGACGTCTTCAGGGTGCTGTTGGAACTCGGCGAGTTGTTCGTCGTAGAGCGAAATCAATAACGACAATTCAGCATCATCGGGACGCCGACACATGATTTGTCGAAATGCGCGGTCAATCCATTTGCGCGGGGATACGTCATTCGACGACATCACCTCCCCGGCCCATACTCTCGCGGCTTCGACATACGTGATGTCGTTCGAAAGAACGAGCGCCTGCAGTGGCGTGTTGGTGCGTGAGCGAAGCACGACGCACGTTTCACGAGTCGGGCCATCCCAGGCAAGAATCGCCGGAGGAGGCGATTGCCGTTTCCAGAAGGTGTACATCGATCGGCGGTACAAATTGTTTCCGTGGTCCTGGTTGTAACTTTGATCGCCGTTGTACGAAACGGCCTCCCAAAGTCCGTCGGGCTGATACGGCATCACCGACGGCCCGCCGAGTCGCCGGACGAGCAGGCCACTTGCGGCCAGCGCCTGATCGCGCACCGCTTCGGCATCGAGACGGAACCGCGGTCCCCGCGCGAGCCAGCGGTTTTCGGGATCACGTTGTTGCAAAGCGGGGGAGACCTGCGACGATTGCCGATATGTGGCACTGGTGACGATCGTGCGGAATAACTGTTTCACATCCCAGCCCGATTCGACGAAATCGACGGCGAGTTCATCAAGAAGTTCGAGATGGCTGGGCCATTCCCCTTGCACTCCGAAGTCGTTGACTGACTTCACAATGCCGGTCCCGAACACCTGCTGCCAGTAACGATTGACGATCACACGCGGCGTGAGCGTCTGCTCGGGGCTGACGAGCCATCGGGCGAGCGTCAGTCGATCGGCCGGTTTCTCGTTGACACCTTCGGACGAAGGAAACGGTGCGAGAACACCGGGAACACCGGGATCAACGGGGTCGGTCGGCTGATCGTATTGCCCGCGCGAGAGAACAAAGGTCTGTCGATATTCCTCCTGGTCTTTCATCACCATCGTCGTCGGAAGCTGCTTGTCGAGGTTTTGATATTCGGCGGTCGTCGTTGTGAATTTCTGGTACGTCGATCGCCACTCGTCTGAACTCGACCTCAGGAAATAGCGCAGCAGGCGATCGGTCTGATGCTGCGACCGGTCGTTCGCCTCACGGGCAAGAATTGAATGAAGTTCTTCGCTTGCGGCCCAATTTGCGATTTCATCGGGAGCGAGTTCACGGTCGAAAAGGCAAATTTCGTCGACCATGCCGTTAAACGCGAGGCTGTCGCTCCGCCGGCCGAGTCGGAACGGCTGCGCGTTGCGAATGGTGCTTTCCAAACGATCGAACTGAATAAGCGTCGGAATCGGTTCACCGTTCACATACATGCGCACGCCCGCAGCACGCTGCGAACCATCGTATGTTACGACAACGTGCTGCCATTGGTTAACGGCGATGGGGAGTCCTGATTTCACCTGAATCGCATCGCTCTCGGCACGGTGATTGAGGTGAAATGCCGCTTTTCCTTTTTCGATAACGAGATCAAACCCGCGCAGGAACTGGTCGTCATCGATTTTCGAATAGACACATCCGGCGCTGGCCGAAGCAGGCATCATCCAACCACCGACAGTGAATGCATCGGTTCGTTCAAAGTCAAACGCAGAATTGTCGACTGTTTCGCAGTGACCGTAAGTATCGAAACGGGCACCACGCCCTCGAATCGCGTCACCATAGGTGACCGCACCTTTCTGACCGGCGGCGATGAGCTGCGACGCCCTGTCGGTCGCTACTGTCGACGCACCTTCGACGGGTACCGACAGAGCGACCGCCGACGCATCGGTCGGCAGATCTTCTTCAAATGAATAACGCGCGAGAAGATTCCGAGTCGGCAGAGCCGGCAATTGTGTTTCGGCATTCTCCAGCCAGTTGCTCATCGCCGTACGAACTTCACTTTCTATTGCCCCCCACTTGGCCGCGGCCTGTTCTTTCTCGACCTTCAGTTGCTCTAGTCGAGTCTGCTGGTATTCGGTCGGCGTCGAGATCAACGGGTCGGAATTACCTTCGCCCCCGATGACCCCTTTCTCCGGCCCCTGATTGAAGAATGCCAGCATCTGGTAATATTCGCGATGTTCGATCGGGTCGAACTTATGCGTGTGACATCGGGCGCAATTAAACGTCAGTCCCAGCCAGACAGTGCCGGTGGTTTCCATGCGGTCCATCATGTAAGAGATGCGAAATTCTTCGTCGATGCTGCCGGTTTCGTTGTTTGTCGTGTGATTGCGATTGAATCCAGACGCGATCAGTTGCTCGACCGTCGGCTCGGGGAGCAAATCTCCCGCGAGCTGTTCAATCGTGAATTCATCGAAAGGCTGATTGGCGTTGAACGCCGCGATCACCTGTTCGCGCCAACGCCACATCGTCCGTTCGTTATCGGTGAAGTAGCCATTGGTGTCGGCATAGCGGGCGGCATCGAGCCAGAATTGCGTCATTCGTTCGCCGAACTCGGGTGAGGCGAGGAGTCGGTCGACCAGTCGTTCATAGGCATCAGGAGCTTCATCAGCGAGAAATTCGTCGAGTTCGGTTTCCGTTGGCGGGAGGCCCGTCAGGTCAAGCGATACTCGGCGGATCAACGCTTCTCGCGATGCGTCTGGCGACGGCGTCAGCCCTTCGGCTTCAAGCTTTGAAAGAATCCAACGATCGAGCGGCCGACGAATCCATTCGGAATTCTTCAGTGCCGGTGTCGCGTGACGCTTTGGCGCCAAGAACGACCAGAACGGCTCGAACTCGGCGCCGCCGGCTATCCACCGGCGAATTTGTTCGACCTCCGTCGGGGACAACGGCTTGCCGAGTTCCGGGGGGGGCATTTTCAACGAGTCGTCATCGGCGGTAATGCGCGATAAAATTTCACTGTGGTCGGGGTCACCGGGCTTGATGGCGAACAGACCGTCTCGGTCGGCGGTCGCCGTATCCCGCTGGTCGAGCCGCAAGTCGGCCTGTCGCTGCGTCCCGTCGGGTCCATGACACTGAAAGCAGCGATCGGCAAGAATCGGTCGAATATCGCGATTGAAGCGAATCGGCGTCTCGTCGGCACAGGCCGGCGATGCCGCGGCCAGCAGCAACGGGCCAAGCAACGAAAGTACCAGACGCTTCATCGTGGAAATTTGATCAAACGGCATAAATGCATCATCCTCTGAGGAACGAAACCTGAGCGACGTTAACTGTTGACGGACAACCGCCGGCAAAGGCGTACGACATCATCGACAATACACGGGATGGCAGCGTTCGTCCATTGGTTTCGCCGGGCGACAGAGTTTAACTGTCAGGAACATCCCTCCCGGCATATTACGATTCTGTAATCATCAGTATAACAAATTGTCATCTTTTGATGGAACCTGGTCGATGCGAAGCTTATACTGTAAGAACCGGTACAAAGACAGGAAATCCTCTGCTACCCAACCGATACCCATCACACCTTAAGCGACAGATTTTTCTTGCGAATGAACAACTTACCTGCTGACGATCAACTCGACATTTCGTTTGCCGTTCCGTTCGTCCATCGGCTGCGGTTCACTCAGGACATTTTCGGTGTCGATCAGACCGTATTATGGGATTTGCTCGAATCTTCGGGCGATCAAACGATCCGCGTGCAGGTCTGGCTCGATGAGCACGTCGCCAAGGCCCAACCAGGATTGAAACGCCAGATTGCTGCCCTTTTGAAATCGGGGGCTCCCCGTGTGCAACTGACGGGGAACATTCAGATGGTTCCTGGCGGAGAAGAAGTCAAAAACGAAATCCACATCCTCGAACGGATGCTCAAGTGCATGAACCATGCCGATCTCGATCGGCGAAGTTATGTCATTGTCATCGGTGGCGGAGCGGTTCTTGACGCCGTCGGCTTTGCCGCTGCGATTGCACATCGCGGCATTCGTTTGATCCGCCTGCCGACAACGACGCTCGCACAGGCCGATTCGGGAATCGGTGTGAAGAACGCCGTCAATTTGTTCGGCAAAAAAAATTGGGTCGGTTCATTCGCGGTACCGTGGGGCGTCATTAACGATGCTTCACTGCTTGCGACGCTTCCCGATCGCGATTTTATTGGCGGGTTTTCTGAAGCGGTTAAAGTTTCCCTGTTGAAAGACCCGGCGATGTTCCAATCGCTGTGTGAGTCGGCACGGGAAGTCCGCGCGCGGAACATGACCGTCGCCGAACCGCTCATTCGAGCTTCGGCTGAGTGGCATCTCAAGCACATCACCGCAGGAGGCGACCCGTTTGAAGCTCTCGAAGCACGCCCTCTCGATTTCGGCCACTGGTCGGCCCATAAACTCGAAGTGATGACGAACTTCGAACTCCGCCACGGTGAAGCGGTCGCAATCGGCGTCGGCATCGACACCGTCTATTCGTCGCTGATTTACGGACTGCCGATTTCGACCGCCGAGCAGGTTCTCGACTGCCTGCAGGAGATGGGTCTTCCGTTATCGCATCCGATTCTCGATGATCATCAGACCCTGTTCAAAGGACTCGAAGAATTTCGTCAACATCTCGGCGGCCGATTGACGTTGACAATGCTTCAGGAGGTCGGTCGCCCGATCAACGTACACGAAGTCGATCTCAAGGTAATGGCCAAGGCGATTGAAGCGGTGCAACAGCGTGGCAAGACGGCATCTACGAAGAAAAGTAAGCGGTCTGCCTGTCAGAGTTAGCAGACGAAACACGCGGGTCTGGCGGCGAAAGGTGCCGGTGAAATCCGCTTCACGAGGGATCGCCATCGGAGGGCTCCTCTGCCTTTGTCAGCAGCCTCTTCAACCGATCGAGCGGGATATCGGGTTCCAACGGTCGTACGGCACCGTCGGCGAAAAGAACATGATGTCCGTTGTTGTGATTCGTTTCTGATAGATCGCGGCTGGCGATGAACTCTTGCAGGAACTCTTCGGGCGAAACATCTTCCGGTTGCATCCAGTGGACGGCGTGGGCACGCACCTCAACGACGCAGATCGTGTTGGAGACTCCATCGGTAATATCTTTGATCGTGTTTCTCTTGTTACTGTCGAAGAGAGCCGTTGAATTCTCGAACGGTGTGCATGGGGACGTCCTCTCAAAAAATCATACGCATCTCGGTGAATATACTTCAATGGGGAATTGTCCGTATTGGCTTTCATCGATTTATGTTCGCAAATCCAGGATGAAAGGTGGCGATTCCTTCTTCCCCATGTTCTGACCATTCTCTTTACCGAGTTGAAGTCGCGCACCTGTGGGATTACACTTATTAAGATCGGCTCAGGTTGTCACCCAGCCGTCTCGTGCACTTCCTCGTGAATTGAGTACCTCTCCATGGGCGTAATGCGATTTATGGTTCGTCCGCCGGAACTGGTGGACGCATTACCGGATCTGCACCGCGCCTACATCACGGGTATCGACAGCCGCATTTTCCCTATCCGCGTCGACTTCGAGGGAGAAGTTATGGCGTGCCGTCGACAGACGTCGGAAAGCGGTCGGCTGCACGTCGCGTTTCCGATTCCCGGTTATGGAAGCCCCGTCATCGGTACGTCGTCCCTGCGCGAACAGGATGAACCGTACGTTCTCGCCGTCGAGCTCGCTCGCGGCAAAATTTCGCAAATCCGCGATCAGATCGGAGCATGGGAAATCGCGGGGATGGAGATCCCCGCGGCAGTCGCACCGCTGATGAAGGAGGCGCAACACCTGTTCGCTCAGTCGACCGCCGGTCAATCGTCGGACATCGACGAGGCGAGTCGATTAGCGATATTGGCCCTCGAAAAGGCCTTTGCGGTTTCCGAGATCATCGTCGACGAATACGCACGACAGCGTCTGCTGGTACGCCGTCGCCGTACGTCACAACTCCCGGCATTTCTCGGTTGCAATCTCGCCGATCAGATTCCTCAAGGGGAGCAGGAGAGTCTATTTCTTAAATCGTTTCAGGCCGTTGGTGTCGGTATCGAATGGAAATCGATCGAGCCTGAAGAAGGGGAGTATTTTTGGGAGAAAGCCGATCAGCAGGTCGAATGGGCGACGAAAAAAAAGCTGCTGGTTCGCGGTGGTCCCCTGCTCGACCTCGGTGCCGACGGTTTACCCCGGTGGTTGTGGCAATGGGAACACGACTTTCTCAACATGCAACATTTCGTCTGCGATTTTGTGCAGACCGCGATTTCGCGATTTGTCAGTCAGATACGGCAATGGGAAGTGGCTTGCCGCGTCAACACCGGCGGGGCACTGACACTCAGTGAAGAACAACGGCTCACACTGGTGGCACGGGTACTCGAAGCGGCACGTAAAGTCGATGACGAAACGCAACTGCTGATTCGTATTGATCAGCCGTGGGGAGAATATCAGGCGCGGGGACAGCATCGATTGTCTCCGCTGCAATTTGTCGATGCGCTGGTACGGTCGGGGTTGGGGCTTTCGGGAATTAATCTCGAGATCAATATCGGCTATCGCCCGTTGGGGACGGCGTCGCGCGACGTGCTCGACTTTTCCCGGCTCATCGATTTGTGGAGCTCACTGGGAATCCCGATTTACCTGACGCTCGGTTTCCCGTCGTGTGCCGATCAAGATCCCCGTTGTCGAACCGATCTCGAAGTAGGTACGCAAGGCTGGAAGGGGGATTGGAACGAAGAAAACCAGGCGGCGTGGGTCGAAATGTACATGCCACTCTTACTTGCAAAACCATCTGTCGTGGGGATTTACTGGACTCATCTCTCCGATCAGGGAACCCACGAATGCCCGCATGCGGGACTATTTCGTGCGGATGGTTCGGCCAAACCGGTCGTCGAACAGTTTATTCGTCAGCGTCAATCGACCTGGGACACGTAATTCATCCGGCACTTTTCCGTCTTGAGTTTAGAGATCATGTCCCGCAAACGTCCCTCGAAATCGGCGAAGTCAACTTCTGTGCCGACACGTCGCTCGCCCCTTTCGAGTGGGGAGCGGTCCTCGCCGGGCTCCGTTGCCGAGTCCCCCTTAATCGATGCCCCGCTGACGCAATGGAGCCGGGGTTTTATCGCCGCACTGTTCGCATGGGTTTTCGTGCTCGGCATCACCCCGATGATCGATACCGATATCTGGTGGCATTTGCGGACGGCGGAACTGATGTGGGAGCAAAAGACCGTACCACAAACCGATTGGTTCACGTACGTCGATTGGAATCAACCATGGATCGACTTGCACTGGGGCTTTCAACTCTTAATGCTCGCTGTTTATAACATCGCCGGTGTGCCGGGCCTCGTGATCGCCAAGGCAACGGCATTGACGGCGGCCGTATGCATCGGTTGGTTGGCGACCGGCAAGTCTCTCTCACCAACAGTACGCGCGCTCTGCTGGTTAGCGCCGATCATCTGCATGTCGGGTCGCGCGCTGGAACGGCCGGAAATGTTGTCGTTGATCTTTCTGGCATACTGGTTATGGGTCATTCCCCGACTCGAGTCGCGTCCTCGATTGATCTGGACGTTGCCCGTCGTACAACTCGTGTGGGTTAACTGTCACGCCTTGTTCGTGCTCGGCCTGGTCGTGGGAGGATGTTATGTCGCCGACCGCATGGTGCGCAGCCTTATCGGACGACATGGGGGGGCATCCCCTTTGCAGGACAAGCTCTCCTCGATGTCCCTTTTTCGCGCAGGATTGTTGTCGCTCGTCGCCTGTTTTGTGAACCCTTACGTCGAGGAAGGTGCGTTCTTTCCGGCGACGCTGTATCGCAAGTTTTCGACAGATCAGGCGATCTATGGCCACAGCGTGGGAGAGTTTCTTTCGCCGCTGCTTCATCTTCGAAAAATCGGACTGACCAATTTTTATCTCGACGCCGAACTCTTTCTGTTCGCAGTCACATTATTGAGTTTTCTCTGGTTATTGATCGCACGCCATCGCTGGCATCCGTATCGTATTCTATTGTTCGCCGCGTTTTCGCATCTGGCGTGGGAAGCCTCTCGCAATACGAACTTGTTCTCGCTGGTTTCGGGTGTGATTCTTGTTGCGAATCTCGAAGACCTGTTACGACCGCCGGCGCACCCCGCTGCAGAACAGCCACCGTGGTGGCATAGCTGTCTCCGCTGCGATCAGGCAGGACTTGCCATCACCAGCGTATTGATTTTCAGCGTCTGTACGAACTATTGGGGGACGTGGACCGGCGAAGGAAAATATTTTTCGTTTCGCGAAAAGCGAGACTGGTATATGCACGACGCCGCGAAGTTTGCCGGTCGTCCCGGCATGCCCTCGGCCGCGTTTGTGTCGAACTTTGGTCAGGCGGCAGTGTATTTGTATCACAATGGTCCGGAACGCCGGGTTTTTATGGATGGTCGCCTCGAAGTCGCACGCGTCGAAACATTTCAGTTGAATGAAGATCTGATGGGCGCAATGGCTACGGGCAATCCCGCGTGGGGACCATCGATCAGAACACAAACGGGAGAAATGCCGGCGGTACTGCTCGACAGTCGTTATTCGCGGATGCAAATCAATGGATTGCTGCAAACGCCGGGTTGGCGGCTGGTGTTTGCCGATACCAGCGGCGCGGTCTTTGTAACGGACGATATCGCCGAATCGCTGAGCTTGCCCTCTGTCGATCCCAGACCGTTGTTTCACCCTCCCAACCTTGTCGACCTTTGATAGAGAAAGTGATAATCGTCGCATGACATCGTATATCCGTCGATTGCACGACCAGATCAAGACCAAACGTACGCCGGCACTCGTCGGGCTCGATCCTCGCATCGATCAACTCCCGGCGTCGATTGTCAAATCGGCAGAAAGTCGTAGCTCGACCGAAGCCGAAGTGGTAGCAACGGCGTTCGAGGAGTTCTGTTGCCGGATCGTCGATGTGGTGGCGCCTCTCGTTCCTGCCGTTAAGCCACAGTCGGCGTTTTTTGAAGAATGGGGGCCACCTGGAACTGACGCTTTGCAACGCGTCATACACTATGCCCGTCGTGCGGGACTTCTTGTCATTTGTGATGCCAAGCGTGGCGATATCGGCTCGACCGCGGAAGCGTATGCTCGAGGCTATATTGCCGGTGACGATGTGAACGCAGCTCCCTGGGGAGCCGACGCGCTGACGGTCAATCCCTATCTCGGCCGCGATACGCTCGACCCGTTCATTAAAGTTGCCCACGAACGGGGCGGCGGCATCTACGTCCTTGTCCGCACAAGTAATCCGGGAGCAGGATCGTTTCAGGACCGCATCACCGATGAATTGCCTCATTTTCAATATGTCGCTCGAGTGGTTGAAGAGCTTTCATCCTCACTTTGCGGCGATGACTATTACGGTTGCGTTGGAGCAGTCGTCGGAGCGACTTACCCGGCCGAACTTGCTGAATTGCGCCAAGTGATGCCCCATGTTCCGTTGCTTGTTCCGGGTTATGGGTCGCAAGGGGGAACGGCAGCGGACGTTGCGACGGCATTCGACGCAGACGGTCTCGGAGCGTTGGTGAACAACTCCCGAGGCATTAATTTCGCGTTCCGGCAAGAACCGTATCGTGCGCAGTTTTCACCTGACGATTGGGAACTCGCCGTCGCAGCCGCCACAAAAAAGATGATCGCCGATCTGACATTCGGCGTCTGATCGTCTGGATGTACACGATTTAGAGTCGCACTAACCGAAAAGTCGCCGCCAGAGTGTGTGCCCGGCATGACGTCACCGGGGAAGTCGAAAGACTTACTCTGTGGTGTGAAGTCTGATTCTTGGCCCAATTCAGTACACACCGTTTGCCAATCCGCACTTGAATCTGGCTTTAACGACATTATCCAGAATGACGGTTGAATCGATTAAAATCGCATCCCACCGCCAAAAAAAGTCTGGTATGCGGTTCCCCACGGATGTTACAACTGAGAGATGTGATTGCTACGGTCGACACAGTGGCTCTTTTCATTTTACCACGTCATGTTGTCTCGAACGGTGTCATTTCATCGCGCAGGACAGCAATCGACCGTACGGTTTTTCGACACGTTTTCCAACCATTTGGAATGCACACGCGGAAAGAAAGTTTCCTTGTTACGTACAGCTCTCGCGGTTTGTTTGGGTCTTTTACTCGTCGCCTCTGTCGTGATGTTGACCGGTTCAACTGACTCGCAGGTGAATGAAACACAACCGGGTGAACAGAACGAGACGATTGCGGTCCAGGCACCGATGCCGTCGGAGAATTCCGTCGCCGATGACGCGAGTGCGACGCCAACCGTCGTGGATTCCATTCCCGTCGAAGAGTTGATTGCAGAAGACCGGGACACAGAATCTGACACATCATCCAATGCAGAAGTTTCATTAAACAGCGACCCTACTGTTGCGGAAGAACCGGCGTCGACGGAAGACGATACCGTTGTCCCAACCGATGATGACGCCACATCGACGGCGAGCGAAGAACCTGACGCAACGAATACCGATGAAAGTACCACGCAACCCGAAGAAACCGGTCCGACCCTGTCTGAAGCCCAACAAACGGCGATCGAAAGAGTTCAGGAATTCCAGCGCGACATTCTCGATACGAACCGCTCGATCTGGGATTATGCCGAAGTCGGCCTGCAGGAGAGACGGTCGTCGGCGCTCTTGATTGCGAAACTCCGCGCACAGGGATTCGAAGTCAACGCGGGCGTTGCCAACATGCCAACATCGTTTGTGGCGAGTTACGGATCGGGTAAACCGGTGATCGGCATTCTTGCCGAGTACGACGCCCTCCCCGGGCTTTCTCAAAAGGTAACGACGCAACGCGAACCGGTCAATCTCGGTGAACCCGGACACGCCTGCGGTCACAGCGGACTGGGGGCCGGTGCCATGGGTGCGGCTGTTGCCATTAAACGGGCGATGGAGAAGCACGGATTGAAAGGCACAATTCGTTTGTACGGCACTCCCGCCGAAGAAACGGTCATCGGAAAAGTGTACATGCTGCTTGACGGGCAGTTCGATGATCTCGATATCTGCCTGCATTGGCATCCGTCCTCGCGAAACGAAGTCTGGTCGGGGAGCTCGAAGTCGCTGATCTCGGCGAAGTTCACATTCTCGGGGACCGCCGCCCATGCTTCGGTCAGTCCTGAGAATGGTCGCAGTGCTCTTGACGGAGTCGAACTGATGAACGCCGGTGTCAATTACATGCGCGAGCACATCAAGGACGACGCGAGAATTCACTATGTGATCACCAACGGCGGCGCCGCCCCCAATGTCGTTCCTGCCAAGGCAACCGTCTGGTATTACATTCGTGCAAACCAGCACAATGACGCCGCATTTTATTTCAGCTGGATTCGCGACATTGCCAAAGGTGCGGCGATCATGTCGCGCACTGAAGTCGATATCAATATCGATACCGATTGTCACGAATTGATCCCGAATACGCCGTTGTCCGAATTGTTGTATCGCAATCTGCAGACGATTTCTCCTCCGACGTTTACCGAAGAGGAACATGCTTTTACGCGACGGCTGCAATTACCGTTGTTCGAAGAATTCGGCACGCAGTTCGATCTGGCACTGGACGAGTCGATTCATCCCATTAATATCTCGATGGATTCGAACACCGGTTCGACCGACGTCGGCGACGTGAGCTGGTACGTTCCCACCGGGGGAATACGTGCCACGTGTTTTCCGGCGGGGAGCCCCGGTCACAGTTGGCAAAACGTAGCTTGCATTGGTTCGTCCATTGGCGAAAAAGGAATCATCTACGCGACGGAAGTTCTGGCCATCAGCGCGATTCAACTGTTTGAAAATCCAGAACTCATCGCCGAAGCGCGTGCGGACTGGGAATACCGCATGCAAGGTCGCCAATACACAACGTTGATCCCCACGGGACAAAAAGTACCGGCTTCGATACGCTGATTTCGATTTCGTGATGGGAATTGAGACTCGCTCAGAACCGGTGCACAACCCGGGTGATTGTCGATCAATTCTCTTTCCCCATCGCATAGGTCAGCCGGATGGTCTGATTGGGGCTGTGAAATTCCAGGCGACCTTGTTCGGCGCGGAGCGTCATGGCGTAATGATCTCCCCAGCTCTCTCCTTCGACTTGCACGATGTCGTCCCCCGTGCGGAGGTCGAGGCATTTCATCACGCCGACCGTTTTTTTCTGTTCTGTACCGTCCGATCGTGTCTCCCAATGGTTGAAGACCAGCACGGGAACGCCTCGCGGTTGTTCGAGAGGAAATGCAGAATCGCCGATCTCTCGTTCCCAGATCAGACCTCCCGACACACGATCGAGCGCGAGCAATCGCCCGTTAATCAATGGACGACGGTGATCGATGCGCAGCTCTGTCTCTGTCAGTTTCGCCGGATCTTTCATCGGACCGGTGATGGCAACAACCAATTGCCGTTCGGTCGCCGCGCAATGAACATTCGAAATCGATTCGGGTAACTCGACTTTTTGTTCCGACAGTATCGTTCCCTTCTTCAGGTTCAGCAGTTTTAGCGTTCCGTCCGCCTCCAATAATCCGAGCGACTCGTTATCCGTTGTGAAGGGGATCGTCATCGCTGGTGCAGTGTGCTGCCAGACATAGCGGTCGGCAAACAGGTCGTACCAGCCGACCGATACTTCGCCGTTGACCGCGATTTCCGATTTCAGTACAAATCGTCCCTGCATTACCAGTATATCAGTGGTATCATCCGGAACAGTTCTCACGACAATGGTCTTGCCATCGACCCCCCGTAAGATTTCCAGTTCGCGTTGATCGGGACGATGGAGGAACACATATTCTGCATCGGCCTGACAATGACTATACGGCTTGATCATCTTTCGTTGCCAGACCAGAGAGGCCGTTGCTGTCTCACGGGCCTCGAGTTTCCCGTTCCGGAAGAGATAGAACTGGCCTGCCCCCACCGGACCGAAGTTGCCAATGATACGACCGTATTGGTCGAGGACTTCGAGCATCGGTTCTTTGATACCAACGCGGGGAAGTACCTGGCGAATGCCGAGGTCATTCAACTGCGGCTGTTGCTGAGGATATCCCTCTAAGTACCACACGACTTCTGCTTGTGGTTCTCCCCGTTCATTCCAGGGCGAGATTCCCATAATGTCGGCACCGACCTGCAATACCAGCATTCGTCCGATTCCCCATCCTCGATGCATGGGAAAAACATACCGAAACATCGACGTCGATTCGGGCAGCTTCAGCTCCCAGGCTTCCGGTTCGTCGGGGGAATGAAATCGAACGGTTCGGCCGCGCCGATCGACGCCGAGAGTGACTCGATTCCACAAACTGTAACGATCACACTCCACGGGAATCATCACCCAATCGACGCTTCCCGAATAGTTCTCGTCCATCTGCGAAACCTGTGGTGGCTGGGTTGCCCAGACGTCGGGCTTGCCGTCGGCAAGTTCCTGTGCGAATCGCGGGGGTAGAGTAAGCTTCGACACAAACTGGTCGGTCGTCTGACCCGACGCAAGCGAGCGGCCGGCGAATTCGTCTTTCAAGCGGCGATAGCTCGACACGGCATCGGACCGAAAGCTCTTTTCCCATAACACCTCGCCGAGTTCGACAAGAGCCTCGGACGCGATCGAAGGGTCGCTGTGATTCGACAGGTCGCGTAAGGCCAATTCCACGTGATGCAACCGCGCGCCGACTCCCCATTGTTTGGCAGTCGTCAGTCGCATCGCCTGTCCCTGAGGCAGATATTTGAAGCGATCGGCGAATCGCGCCGGCGCAAAAGCATCGGCACTATCGCGTGACCGGATGAAGGCGTTCTCAAGTTGCCGATCAAGCGACTGCCGTTCTTCACTTTCAGCCGATGTAAGGAGATCGAGAATCAAGCCTTGTACATGACGATCCCACCGGATCGTTCGACGTGAAATGTCATCGTCAATTTCTTTTTCGGTTGTTGATTCCTCCGCCGCCTTCAGCAGCACCGTAAGGCTGTCGTCCGCTTCGCCGCGTCTGCGATGCGCAGCGGCGATTTGCAATTGAACGCCCGACTCGAGGTGAGTCTGCTTGCCGAGCGACAGTAATTCATCACGGAGATGTGGCAGGCGATCGGGATGCATTTCCAATTCCGTGAGGAGTTCGCGCAGAAACTCACGCCGGGCCGACTGAAGCAAATTCGCGTCGCTTTGCCGGTCCAGATATTCCTGCCAACGCGATGAAGCGGCCTCGAAGTGATCCGCCTCGAATTCCAGTCGCCCCTGGCGTCGCAACAAGGCGAGATCGTCGGGAGCCGCTTCCCGTTCGGCTGCGACTTTAGCCATCGACACCTGCCAGTCGGGGAACATTGCTACATGATCGTGCTGCAGTGATAACATTCCACCGGGAACGACGAACACATTACCCAGAGGTTGCGGATCGAGGCGATCGATGGTTTGAGAGAGCCCGTCGCTCAGTGATAATTTCACCCACATCCGATTCTGCAACGGTAAGAGATAATGCGATGCCAGCAGACAGCCGCGACCGGCGGGAGCAGCAATCGGCTGTTGCCAGAGCACTGTTCCGTCATCGGTGCGAATTGCCTGCACCTGTCTGGGGTCGACGATCAACATACGATCGGACGTCGGTTCAGAGACGAACAGGCCGTCGTCACGGGGAAATTCCCAGTTCAACTCTCCCGATGCAAGATCGAGCGAGCGGACCCAATCCATATCAGGGGTGGCGACTATCAGCGCACTGTCGGTCAGTCCGAGATACGAATCGCGCCAACCGATCCACCATTCATCGTCTGATTTCCGTTGAAATCGTGTGGTCTGAACAGTTCCCTGGCGATTCCAGTCATCACGTGCGGTCACCGTTCCCCACATCAAGCTTCGGCCGCTCAGGTCGAAGGCGAACACCAGCCCGCGCCCGGTCGCTCCATACAGCATGCCGCCGCGATGATGCAGTAACGCCCGCGTCCCGCGACGCGGTGACTGATTGTTCGCGTCAGCCGTGATCGACGCCAAATGATAGGCCCAGTTGACCTGCCCGCCGTCGGCGTCAACAGCGACGAGTACCAAATCAGAATTGATCTGAGCTACGGTGTAAATTTCCGAGAGTACGGCCAGTGGGGGACCGAGAAACAGAATCGACGGCAACTCGGCATCCTGACCCGTTGCGTTTTGCTCCGGATCAAGAGTAATGCCGAGAGACGACAAATGCTCCTTGGAAAGGTGCCGCAGTTCCCATCGCTGTTCGCCGGTGGCCAGATCGTATGCCAGCAGCCGATTGCGCGAGAATCGCGACCCGGACGCTTTTCCGTTCTCTCGTCCGTTATTGTTTCCCGTTGCCGCGGCATTCGTCGAAGCGAGCGATTCGCTGGGCCATTCGCGGACGGCAAAGATCAGCTTTCCATTGGTACTCAGTGTGGCCGTCATGGCGTCGCGCTGAACCTGTTGCACCAGCGTTTGCGCCAGCATATAGCGAAATCCTGAATTCTGCAGGTTTTTGGCCGACTCATCTCCCTGCTCGAACAACGATGTTTCGGGAGGCGTCTGCCAGAGGACGTCGCCGTCAGACACCCGGTAGCAAACCAGTCGATTCAACTGAGGAATCACCACCCGCTCACCTAACCGCAGCGGTTGTAGAATCGGCAAATCGAGCCAGCCCTGTTCGCGGTACTCGGAGAGTGCGTCTTTCAGAATATCCTGAAGGTCCGAGAAGATAACTGTTCGCTGCTGCCAGACCGGTTCGCGTGAAATCCGCTCCGGAAGCGTTATCGCAAGCTCTTGCCGCTGTTGATTTTTTCTGGCGAACTCGGCTTCGATCCATGTGGTGAATAACATTCCCTGTCGTGTGACAGGAGGGGACATCGTCCCGGCGAATGTCTGGTATTCGCGCCACAGTGTCTCGGCGATGCGTATGTCGTCACTCCCCAGTTTTAAATGACAAATTATCTGACGTAACCAGGCATGTCGCCGGTCTTCCGCCGCCGTCAATCGATGTTCGCGCACCCGACGGCACCACGCCACGGCCTCAGCATACCGGCCACGATCGATCAATTCGGCGGCGATGGCATAGGCCGCTTCTCCGCCGGTTGCCGTTTCCGGGTAGCGTAATGCCGAGCGAATCCTCTGGTCGAGTACTCCATTCTCTGCGTCTTTCCAATCTCGGGAGGCGATCATCTCGAACATGCCGAGGTATTTTTCGCGTGACTCTCCCTCAAGTGCGGCAACCCAGCGCTGCAGTACCTGATGCAATGGAACCTGTGTCTCACCATCGCGCACGAGGGTACGCGGATCGAGTTCGGACATCTCCCGCAAAATGCTCAATCGCATCGCGAGAGAATTCTCAGAATCGCGAGAGAACAACGTCGCGAGACTCTGCTCGAGGACGCGATGATCGGTCCACGTGACACCGCGCGAGGGGGATTTCACGGCATCCGATTCGGTCGTCTCGTCGGCGCGCGAATTCGCGCTTCGAATCCCCATCATCACAACCAACAACGTCATCGCATAGACGTCTATCCGCCGGCGATGAGGTTGTCGATCGGGCATAGTCACCCTTTTTTGAAGGTTGTGTGTCGTATCCCTATATCACACCACAAGACCACCCTTTCCTCAAGAGCAGTCTACCCGTTTTCGGAGTCTCTCTCCATCGAACCCGCCGGGGATGAATCATCAGAAACCGTCGGCCAACGGCCGATTATTGAAGTTCGTGACCGCAATGTTGACACGTTTTTCGACTGGCAACAGTCTCTTTTCCGCAGTGATAACACGTCAGCGAAGCATCCTTTTCGAAAAACGGAGCCGCCCCTTCAATCTGGTCCATCGACGAAACGAAAAACTGCAAGAACAGCAATATCGATACGCCGACAATTGCGACGACACCGAACAGCCCCAAAAAAAGGTACGTCCACATAAATTCCGCCCGTCAGAGGGTGATGCGACATGCGACGCTCATTTCTCATTGTATGCTGAAATGAATCGCAAGGCACCCTACCCTCATCAAATTTTCCTCGTTCTTCATGGCAGGCTCTCGAAAGCAGCCGTAATCGCTTTATTCCCTGGCCGCTCCTTCCTGCATTTCATGATGGGATCTTCGCCCGGTATGATGTATAACCAGTACCATTCGCGGTTCATTTCTTTGCCGTTGCCGCTACCCCCATTGAGGAGACCGTCGCATGACTCCACAACAACCCTCTGATTTTTCTCGCCCTATCACGACACCCGGCTTTGCTCGCCGCGAATTTCTGCAATCGGCCGGAGCCCTCGCCGCCGGGGTCTGGTCGAGTTGGCATCTCGAATCGGCGTTGGGATTTCAGGCCAACGACACGCTCCGTGTCGCCTGTATTGGCACCGGCGGACGCTGCCGACGGCTGATGCAAACCCTCCGCGAAATGCCCAACGTCAAACTCGTCGGCGTCTGCGACGTGTGGGATCACCACCTCGCCGAAGGACAAAAACTCGCCGACGAAAAAGCCTTCACCGAAAAAGACTACCGCCGCGTACTCGACCGGAAGGACGTCGACGCTGTCGTCATCGGCACCCCCGATCATTGGCACGTCCCCATCACCATCGCCGCCTGCGAAGCGGGCAAAGATGTCTACGTCGAAAAGCCGCTCACGCACGATCTCGAAGAGGGAAAAGCCGTTATCGCCGTGCAGAAAAAGACGAAGCAGGTCGTGCAAGTCGGTACGCAGCAACGCAGCATGCCGCAGTTTCAGAAGGGAAAAGAAATCGTCCAGTCGGGCGTGCTCGGCGAGATTCATAAGGTCCACCTCACGTGGAATCGCAATTCCGACCGATTTCAGCGGACGCCTCTCAACATCGACCCGAATTCCGTCGACTGGAAAATGTTTCTCGGCAACGCTCCCGATCAACCGTTCGATGAATATCGCTTCCGTAACTGGCGCTGGTTCTGGGACTTCGGAGGAGGAATCCTCACCGACCTCATGGTCCACTTCATCGACGTCGCCCACTGGTTCCTCGACCTCGGTGCTCCGATTATGGCGACCACCATCGGCGACCACTTCGCCAGCGAAGGGTTGTGGGAGACCCCCGACACGATTCAAACGCTGCTGAAGTACCCCAAAGGGGTGCAGATTTACTTCGAGGGGACCTTCGTCAATGCCCGCAACGGTGCGATGCTCGAATTCATGGGAAGCGAAGCAACGCTCTATCTCGACCGCGGCCGTTACGAGATTCATCCCGAACGTAAGAAGAAGATCGAGTATTCGGAGTTCATCCTCGGTACCGGACCACGCGGTGCCGACTTCTACGACAAACCCGACGGCGAGAGCGTGCATCTGACGAACTGGGTCGACGCCATCCGCACGAGAAAAGAGCCGAGCGCCCCGGTGGAAGCAGGCGTCTCCGCCGCAGCCGCTGCACAGCTAGGGAACATCGCCTATCGCACCGGCCAGGTCGCACACTGGGACGCCGATGCATGAGCGCAGGAAAGCCGGCGAATGCACCGTCGCTGAGTTCAACGGCGACCAGACCGCATGGACGAGGGGGAGAACGAGAGTTTTGCCATTGATTTTCATCCTGCTATCCCCTTCCTGCTGATTCGCTCCTCGCAACCGTTTCACCCAACCGGACCCGGTTGCGCCAAGCCCTGAAAAACCGGGACAATTTAAGCCTTTTACGATACCGGTTGCGCGCTCGTCGAATCTTGTTTATGGGTCACGAAACAGGCTCGAAATCGCGCCAAATTGGAGTTTCGCAACCTCTCGCGCGCATTTTTCGCGATTTTTGCGCCAAAAATGCGCGCTTTCTACACGGTTTTACACATTCATAAA
>JAQCEJ010000096.1 GCA_027618475.1 Planctomycetota bacterium
GGATTTCGAATAACCGATTTGCTCGTGTTCGAAATCGTCATCGGCGATTACAACCGAAGGGACGTGTGCGAACAGAAGTCCCATGACAATACCGGTGGTCCTGAGCCAGTTGCAGAGGTAAGTATTCATGATCGACTCGGTGATTGATAGCTGAGGAGGGCTGTATCCGATCGCTCGGGGTGGGGGACAAGAGCCGAATCATGGCGTCTCGTCGATGACGTTGTCAGACCTCCGCCAGATTGTTGTGACGGCGGTCTTAATTAAGGATAAAACTGTCTTAAATATACCGACACTGGGTTGGTATCGTCAAGCCGTCACCATTGTTTCAGGGGAACTGCCGTTGGGGTCGGCATTGCATCGAAGGACAGGACGTCCTCATGGTAAAGCATATAGGGGTACTGGATTACCTGTTTTACCAATGTTGACGTTATTCTCGGAATAATCGTGAAATCCTTCCAATTCGACAGAGTCAGCGTCCGATATACAGATTGTGAAACATTCGATTTCCTTGCGGTCATTGTCTCAGATTAGTCGGATCAACGAGAGACTCGACCGCGCGTGTTTTTGTAAAGTATTTATTGATTGGTAGTTACAGGTGCGGCTGTCGCTCATGAATCGAATTTTGGCAATTTCGATGCTCCTTTTACTCGGCCAGGTCGGATGCATGGGTGTTCCGTGTGCCGATTCTGTCTCAGAAATGGAACCGATGCCGAGTCCGTGGACGCAGTTCAGGTCATCCTGTACGGGGATTTTTAACTTTGGAGCTCCATGTATCCCCCGCTTATATTTTTCTCCTCACGGTTATGATGATTTCTGCGACCACATCGTGGTCTGCGATGCGGCCATGTGCAATGCGCGGCGAGCCTATCGCCGTTTCTGTCGCGCGAGCGGAACACGGTATTCGGTCGACTTTTGTGATGGATTTTTTGCCGCCTATCGAAATTACGCTCAGGGATTTCCACCGACGACCCCTCCCTTGCCTCCCCGCAAATACTGGGCGGCTCACTACCGCACACCTAAAGGACACGCGCAAGCCGCCGATTGGTTATCGGGTTATGAAACCGGAATGGATTGCGCTCGGTCCGAACCGATTAGCGAATACAACATCGTTCCAGCGAATACCGTGCTCGAACGCGAAGGACTCCGCGTCGATCATCAAACCTATAGTCCGGCACCGACAGACGTCTACCCGTCCCCTTACGGTTATTGACCGTTCATAGTCTCGATTCCTGCCCCATTTCTTGTTGACAACGTTCTTTACGAACCCGTCCGAAGCAACACATCGATGTCCTTATCACCGAAATCAAAAACCAGGTTACACGGTCGCTTCGCGCAGAGGCTCTGGTCGCGTCTGTGCGGATGGTGTCTGGTGATATGCATGGCGTATGGTCTTTCAGGATGTGCGGCGTTTCGTCCGATTCATGGCATGCCGGTGAAATATCTTCCCAACGAATATCGAGCGAAGTCGCGATCGGGAAAAAAGACGATCGATCCGTCGTTGTTGCGACAGATTCCCCCTGCGGAATATCAGCTCGACTCCGGCGACATTCTTGGCGTCTATATCGAAGGAGTGCTCGGTGCCCGCGATCAGGTTCCTCCGGTCTTCTATCCCCGCGACGAAGAAGTTCCTCCGTCATTCGGATATCCGCGCCCGGTCCGCGACGACGGGACGATTTCGCTGCCGATGATCGATCCGTTATATGTTCGCGGCATGTCGATCCGTCAGTTGGAAGAGACGCTGCGACAGGAATACATTCACAAGCGGCAAATTCTGCAACCGGGGAACGATCGTATTCTCGTGATGTTGCAGAAACCGCGGAACTATCGCGTACTCGTCATCCGTCAGGAAGCCGGGAACAATCAGACGATGATCTCGGCCCGTGGAACGATCAACATTGGGCAGTCGAAACGTGGCACGGGACAGGTCGTCAATCTTCCCGCGTACGAAAACGACGTACTGCATGCCCTTGCCGAGACCGGAGGATTACCCGGTCTCGATGCCGAGAATACGATTTACATCATTCGACGAAAGACGATGCCCGCACAGCCAACGGTTCCAATGTCGGCACCTTCTGGTCAGCAGTATGGACCGGCACCGCAGTCATCGGCAATGCGATACGGGGCTTACGACTCTCATCAGCAGTATGCGCAGGGGGCGTTTGAGGGGTCGCCGATCCGTCAGGTTCAGTACGAAGAGGCGGTATACGACGAATATTCATCGGGTGACTACCACGATGAGTACGGAACTCACTACGCCGAATATCACGAAACGTCGTACGGTTACAATCCGCCGGTCGACGAACGGAATTTCAAATGGCTCGGGGGGGGGCATACCTCTCCGGGTGGCATGGTCGCGGATAACGAACAACTCTCGGGGGGACATAGCTTACCTCAACAGAGGGGCGTCGATGCCACCTCGTATCAACAAGCTTCGCCAAATTATTACCAACCGGGGTACGATGACACGCAGGCCCCTTATGGTTGGTACGACGCCGGATCTCAGTACGGGTCACAACCTGGCCCGGCTGCGGGAACGTGGTCTGACTACGGGCCTGCCGCGTGGGATATGTCCCCCACTTCGCTCGATCCGACGATCGATAATCCGAATACGATCAAAATTCCCGTTCGGCTGGCTGAGGGAGAACAGGTTCATTTTTCACCTCAGGACATTCTGCTGCAGGATGGAGACGTCGTCTTCATCGAGTCACGCGACACCGAAATCTTCTATACCGGCGGACTGCTCGGCGGCGGGCAATACTCGCTGCCAAGAGATTACGATCTCGATATTCTTGGTGCGTTGTCGATTGCCCAGTCTCAGGGAAGTGGCAACCAGAGTCGTTCGATGGGAGGAGCTTCGGCGCTCAATCAGGATGTCACGATCAGTGCCAGCCGTGTCGTCATTCTGAGGAGTATGGAAAACGGCGATCAGGTGCCGATCGAGATCAATCTCTATGATGCCCTGCGAAATCCTCACGAACGAATTCTGATTCAGCCGGGCGATTACATACTCTTGCAGTACACGCCCCTGGAAGCCGTGGGAGCCTTCATCGAGCGAAACCTGCTGGAAGGGGCTCTGTTCGGGTTGGCGACGTCGACCCTGACCACCGGCGGCGGAAACTAACGCTTCTGGTTTTCGCCGGTGACGCTGAGTTGGTGTTTGCTCCGGGCGTCGAATCGTCTTCAAAGACGACATGACCGAACGTCTCGTACGACGCCGACGGTGTTTCCCGACATACCATCCGCTACAATACGAATTGTTACATCCATTTGCCGATCGACCGCCCGCTACTTGAGAATAATGGTCTGTTTTCCTTATGAACGTCGAAGTCCGAAAATTTCCGAAAAGCCTTGTCTGGGTGGTGGCAGGACTTACGTTTCTCCCCTGGATTCTCTATTGGGGAGGCGTCGACTTTGGCGCGTCTGACGAGCCCGTATCACCGAAAACGACCGCGGTTTCCTCGATCGACATCGAGTCAGAACAAGGGACTGACGGGACCGAACGTGCGGCGAATGGCAGTTTGCGGAAGCAGGCCGCTTCCCATGCCGACGAAGAACTCGATGAACGCGAAATGAATTCGATTGGGCAATCGATTCATACAATTATGCAATGGACGGCGTTCTGCATCGCGCTGTTTACCGTGGTGCTGTCGTTTACGCATTACACGATCGATGGCGATGTCACGACTCCCATTATCGGAGCGGCGCTGTTTTTTACCGGCGTACTCGATGCCTTTTCGACCATCGCCGCTGATGGTTTGGTCGTCACGACCACACCGCTCGAAGAATTCATTCCGTTTACGTGGGCGGTTTCGCAGTTGTTCAACGTATCGATTCTGTTGATGGGAACAGGTTACTTTCTCTGGTCCGACAGAGGAATTCGCCGCGGACCCCGAACCGGGGAAATCCGCCTGATCCTTTTAATGGGCATTCTGTTCGGCATGCTGGCCTATATGATTATCCACGGCTGTGCCTTCTCGCATCGGCTTCCTAAAGCGGTCTATCCGGAAGAATTGATGACCCGTCCTCTCGACGGGGCTCCTTTGCTGTTGTATCTGTTTGCCGGTGGAATCGTCTTTCCCCGATTCTACAGGAAGCACCCGAGTCTGTTTTCGCGTGGTCTGATCGTGAGCGTGATTCCGCTGGTCGCTGCCGAAGTCACCGTCGCTTTCGGTTCGACGCGACTTTACGATAACAATTTCAATATCGCGCTGTATCAGAAGATTCTGGGATACTCCGTTCCCCTGATGGGATTGATTCTCGACTACGCCTCGGCGTATCGTGCCGAGGCGGTTTTGCGGGCCACCGCCGAGCAGTTGCGTATCGCTCATCAGATTCAGCAAGGTCTATTGCCGCAACATGCTCCCGACGTTCCGGGGTACGACTTCGCAGGAATCTCGTTTCATACCGAGGCGGTCGGCGGAGATTATTTTGATTACATTCCGCTAGCGGATGGGGCTCTCGGTTTAGTCGTCGCCGACGTCAGCGGTCATGATCTTGGCGCGTCGTTGTTGATGTCGCAAACGCGGGCCTATTTGCGCGCACTGACGCAAACCGAAAAAAATGCACGACAAATCATCGCTGACGTGAATCGCTTTCTGCTCGAAGATGTCGCCGACCGGCGTTTCGTCAGTCTGTTTTTCTGTCAGCTCGATCCCGTCGAACGGCGATTGAGTTACTGTGCCGCAGGACAAAACGGCTACATCCTTTCGAAAACGGGCACCTGGCGTACCCTCGAAGTCACCGATCCGCTTTTGGGAATTACGGAGTTTTCGCTCGACGACCCCGGCCAGACGACCACCCTGGCGCCGGGTGATCTGTTCGTGACATTGACCGACGGCATTGTCGAAGCGGTCTCGCCCGACGGCGAACAATTCGGATTGGACCGCGTGCTGGAAACGATCGCCAGGCATCGCGATCTTCCTTCCGCAACGATCATTGCGAATTTGAACGAGCGTGCAAAACAGTTTACCGGTTTACCGGTACAGACGGATGACATCACGCTGCTGATGTTCAAGATCGATTGAGTGTGTTCGACGTTCGAGCAATCTCCCTTTGCAGCCTGCCGACTCCGCCGAACGGGGAAATTCGAGCTTGAATTCAGGAGTCGCATTGAGTGATTCGGCTCGACGCGGTAAGATTTCGCAGCGTTAGTAACGGCACGGAAGCTTTGGGAACGGAGTCCCCAGGATGGATCTTTTCGTTGTACGCGGGGGAAAACCCCTTAAGGGTCGCGTTACGGTCAGCGGCTCGAAAAACGCGGCGCTCCCGATCATGGCGGCGGCACTTGCCGCCGAGGGGACGAGCATCATTCACGGTGTCCCCGAATTGATGGACGTGGCGACGCTTTGTGAATTGCTCCGTACGCTGGGGGCGGTTGTTCACCGCCTGCCGGATGGTGCGCTCTCGATTACCGTCGCCAGCGAAGAACCGTGCGTGGCCCATTACGATCTCGTTCGCCGGATGCGGGCCAGCGTCTGCGTGCTCGGTCCGCTGCTTGCGCGGCGGGGAAGAGTCTGTCTCTCGCTTCCCGGCGGCTGCAATATCGGTGACCGGCCGATCGATCTGCACTTGAAAGGCCTGCGGGCTCTTGGTGCTCAGGTTCACGTTGAAAAAGGATATGTCATCGCCGAATGCCGCCGGCTGGTTGGAAGTAAAATCTTTCTCGGCGGCCCGTTCGGAAGCACCGTCACCGGGACATGTAACATCATGTCGGCGGCCGTCCTTGCCGAGGGAATTACCGAAATTGAAGCGGCGGCGTGCGAGCCGGAAGTCGTCGATCTCGGAAATTTTCTCATTGCCCTGGGGGCGAAAATCGACGGACTGGGAACCCCGTTTCTAAGAATTGAAGGGGTCGAGAAACTCACCGGTGCAGAACACCGAATTATTCCCGATCGTATCGAAGCCGCCACGTTGATGATCGCCGCCGCCATCACAGCGGGGGACGTCGAACTCGAGAACGTCCGGATCGATCATCTGACGGCTGTCATCGAAAAACTTCAGGAAATCGGTGTGCAGATCGAACGCTCGATACGATCGAACTCGGTGACCGTTAAAGCCGGTGGCTCGCTCAACGCCGCCGATTGCATTGCGCTCCCCTATCCGGGACTTCCCACGGACGTGCAGGCGCAGTTCATGACATTACTGACCCTTAGTCAGGGAATGAGCGTCGTCACCGATAAAGTCTTCCCCGACCGTTTCATGCACGCGGCGGAACTCGTCCGTCTCGGCGCTCACATCCGCCGTGAAGGCCCATCGGCGATTATCAGCGGAGTGCCGGAGCTTAGCGGTGCCTGCGTGATGGCTTCCGACTTGAGGGCCAGTGCCGCGCTGGTGCTCGCCGGCCTGGCGGCAAAGGGGGAATCGGTCATCCGGAGAATCTATCATCTCGATCGTGGTTACGAACGGCTGGAAGACAAACTCCGTCAACTCGGCGGCGACATTCAACGTTTGAACGACACGGCCGATCAACTCACGGCGGCCGCCATCGAACCGCATTATGTCAGCGACGTTCCGACACAGGAAAGCTGGCTGACCGGCCCGAATTGGCTGACGTGGAAAAGGACACGGGCGTCCCTCCGGCCACTTGCACCGGAAGGTCGCGAGGACCAGGAATAACGCCTTCATAGTCCTCGGGAAAACGATGACCAAGCGGGTGACCGGTTCTTGTCGCAATCGTCGAACCAGACCGGTGTGATCGAATTCGGGATTTCGACATTCATCAGGTCATTCGCTATGATGTGATGCCATGAACGCATCACCTGCTATCACCATTCGTCCGGCACGCCCCGCCGATGTAGAGATCATCGCGCAGTTCAACCGGTTGCTCGCTCGGGAGACCGAAGGTTACGAGCTCGACCCGGCGACGATATTTTCCGGAGTGCAAGCGGTGTTGAACGATCCTCATAAGGGGCGTTACCTTCTCGCCTGCGCCAATGAGAAAATCGTCGGTCAGGTGATGCACACTTTCGAATGGAGCGACTGGCGCAACGGCGAATTGTGGTGGCTGCAAAGCGTGTACGTCGATACCGAGTTCCGCCGGCGAGGTGTGTTTCGCCGCTTGTTTCAGCACATTCTCGATGAAGCGAAGCAGAATCCGAATGTTCGCGGCATTCGATTGTACGTCGAAAATGAGAATCGCCGCGCCCATCAAGCCTACGAAGAGTTGGGACTGGAACACGCCGGGTATTTCGTGTTACAACATCTCTTCGAGAAATAACAAAGCCCTGATGACGAATGTCTGAAACTACTGATAACGACCAGAAGGAGCCGCCGAGATGTCCGCAGTTCGTGACGACCAAGTCTTATTGCACAAGCATACCCGGCGCGAGTTTCGCGAACGGATGCAAAGCGGCGAGCTCAAAGCCTGCATCATTCCTGTGGCGGCGACCGAACAGCATCTCGAACACCTGGCGATGGAACACGATTACCGCAGTGCGATGCTCGTCACCACCGAAGCTGCCAAGCGGGTCCATCCGCACTGCATCGTCGCCCCGTCGATGAATATCGGCATCAGCGAACACCACATGAGCCACATTGGCACGCTCACCGCGATGCCGGGAAGTTTTCTCGCTGTCTTACACGATACCATTCGTTCGATGCATCACGCCGGGTTCCGGAATATCCTCGTCGTCAACGGCCACGGGGGGAACATTGCTCCGTGTGAAGGGATGTGGGGACAGTTCCAACTGCGGTTCCAGTGCAATTTGCAGTTTCTCTCGTACTGGTCGTTGCTCTCGAAAGAAACCGCCGAGAAACATCTGACGACCAAACGCTGGCCCGGGCACGCCCAGGAATTCGAAACCGCGATGGCGCTGGCGGCGTTTCCCGAAAACGTACGGCACGATGCGATGAAGGATCAGGTCGACAAAGAACCGCTCGCCGCCACCGCCGAGACCGGCAAGATCGTGATCGAAGAAATCGTCGACGAACTGGCCAAATACGTCAAAGCGATGATCGACGGCACGAACATGGCGAAGATCCCGCCGTTCTTTGTGTGATGTGAATTAAAAAATCTCGTCCCCAAGCTCCGCTTGGGGACGCACGTCTTCGAAGCTCTGCTTCATCGATTGGTGAAAACGGTGGGTCAGCGCGGCGAAGTCTCCACCCTACGATTTCGAGATCGCAATCGCCTCTCTTAGATCGATCGTCCCCTCATAAATCGCCCGGCCGGTGATTGCACCGACGAGTTTCGGGTGTTTCGCCGCCAGTGCCGTCAGCGTGCGGATGTCATCGAGCGTCGTCACGCCGCCGCTGGCGATCACGGGGAAGCCGAGTTCGGCGAATTTGACAAAGTCGTCAAGCGTCGCCTGATCGATCCCCTGCATCATACCGTCGTTGGCGATGTTGGTGTAAATGACAGCGGCGATGTCGAGTCCGACATATTGGTTCGCGAGTTCGAACACCGAGACCGACGAGACATCGAGCCATCCCGCCGTCGCGACCTGTGAGTTCTTCGCATCAATGCCGAGAGCGACGCGGCTGGGATAGAGCGAAACCATCTCGCGAAACCAGGCCGGATTTTTAAGAGCCTGTGTGCCGACGATGACACGATCGGCACCGACCTCCTTCAGCAACAGATCGACGGCGGCTTGATCGCGAATGCCTCCCCCGACCTGGCAGGGAATGTCGATGGCACGAACGATCTGGCCGATCACCTCGTGATGGGCCGGCTTGCCGTCACGAGCCCCGTCGAGATCGACGAGATGCAACCGCTCGGCCCCTTCATCGGCCCAGCGTTTCGCCATCGTCACCGGGTCGTCGCCGAAGACTGTTTCTTGATTGTAATCGCCCTGCCGCAGCCGAACGCATTTGCCGCCGCGAAGATCGATGGCGGGGATAACTTGCATGGAATCGCTTTCGATAAAATGTCGAATGTCGAAGTCAGAATGTCGAATCAAATCCGAATGACCAAATGACGAGAACTGGTTTCATAACCCGGTTGGCGACTGAAGAATCGTCCAAATTGTCCGGAATTATCCGCTGTCCAGAGGGTTATGAAACTGCTTGGAATGTAAAAAAACTCTTTCCGAAACTTCTGCGTTTTGAGTCCGAAGCAGCATATCGCTGAAGAAAAAAGTTCAGGTCCGTTTCGACATTAAGACATTCGTCATTACACGTGGAGGTTCACGAAATTCTTAATGAGTTGCAGGCCGTGCTTCTGGCTTTTTTCCGGATGAAACTGTGTCGCGTACATGTTGCCTCGGGCGATCATCGATGTGAAGGTGACGCCGTATTCGGTTTGGGCGGCGATGACCGATTCGTCGTCGGGGACGACGTAATAACTGTGTACGAAATAAAACGAAGCGGTCTCGGGAACGTTTTCGAGCAGCTTCACAGGGCCGGGGACGTTCAACGTATTCCAACCCATGTGCGGAACTTTGAGATCGGCGAATTCGGGGAAGCGCACGACTTTGCCGGGAATCACGCCGAGACCTTGCCATTCTCCTTCTTCGTAACTGACGTCGAACAACAATTGCAGGCCGAGGCAGATACCCAGAAACGGTTTGTCGGAAGCGATGTAATCTTTTACGGGCTGCACGAGGTCGAGGCGAGTGAGTTCGTGAATCGCATCGCGAAACGCACCGACGCCGGGGAGAATCAGCTTTGTCGCTGAGACGATCTCGGCGGGGTCGGAGGTGATATGAGCGTCGGTACCGACGAATTCGCACGCTTTCTGCACGCTGCGAAGATTTCCCATACCATAGTCGACGATGGTGATCATGTTGTGCTCCCTCCGATGCCGCAGGGGGTATCAACGCAAGAGCGGGAGGAGAGGGAAAAGGGATGAGGGATGAACAATGAACTCGAAAATACGAGATCACCTGGGGGCTGACTCGTGATTGTGATTCTTACCTTCATTGTTGATCGTCCTTACTTGTGAATTCGAGAGTGTCGACAGTGAACCCCATATCTGGGTTCGCGGCTATTGGGGAGAGCGGTACTGATGTGGCTGACTGGGGTTCTGCCAGGAACCGGCCGTGCCGCGCCAGATCTGTTCCTGCAATTGTCCTTTTCCCGCGAGTTCTCCCGACCATGCCGACTGAGTGCGGGCTTTCTGTACCTGCTCGGCGTGACGGAGATCGCCGGCGAAATGGAATAACTGGTCTCCCGACGTCCATTCTTCATAGAAATCGTCGGGAAACAAGGGAATGCCGAGAATCCATTTAATACCTTGCACCATTGCCAGCGTGACGATCAGCATGAGGACCATGAATACGCCGACGAATGGAAGCAGCGGTCCCAACCCAAAAATCGGTTCGGCAATCGGCCAGATCGACTGCCAACCAAAGAGCAACAGCAGGGTTCCCAACGCGAGATACGGCCCGTAGGGGATCTCACGGGTTCGATGAAAACAGAGCGAAATCAAAACAACGACCATCGCACAGGCGGGCGCGAGAAAGAAAACGATCAGCGACGCCTGCCAGCCGAGAAAACTGCCGATCATGGCGACCAGCATCACGTCGCCGAACCCCATTGCCTCCCGTCGAAAAAACCAGTGTCCGACAATGCGAACTATCCAGATCGAACCCCCGCCAACAACGATGCCGGCCAGGCTGACAAATAGTCCATGCAGACGGGGCCAGGTAGCGAACCATTCCGGGATGGCGGGCCATTCGAAAATTCCCCGCAGCGATTCGGGGACGAGAAAGAAAAAATTTCGGAGCAGTTCCGGACTCTGAAACCAAAGGGGAACGAGATGAACATAACCGATCGTCGTCGCACCGATCAGTCCGACCGCCATCGCCGGAAGGGTGACTCCATCGGGAATGATTCGCAGATCGAAGTCGATAAACGTCGCGACGACCAGCGCTTCGATCAGCACGAGATGATAAAGGTAACGCCAGTGGAGAATCACCTGTGGTGAAAACCAGACGGAATCGTGTACGCCGGTTGGTCCCCACGGAGCGTACACACCGCTTTGAGAGAGCATCGATGAAAAACCGGCGGGGATCTCGAGCCAATACAATCCGGCGACGAGCAGGCCGTTAAGCAGTTCGATGGCCGGGTATCGGATAGAAATTCGATGCTTACAACTCCGGCAGCGCCCGCGAAGATTGAGCCAGCCCAACAGCGGAATGTTATCGTACGGAGCGATCAGCGTTTTACAGAACGGACACGCTGAGGGAGGCGTCCCGAGAGATCGGAGCGCCCTCCACAAGTGCTCGTGCTGGGGAATGCGATAGATACAGACGTTGAGAAAACTCCCTAACGCCGATCCCAGGACGAACAGCCAGAGCAGAACGATCCATTGAGGAATATCGTAGGGAATCACGCCGGTTCTCCCGTTCGTGGTGATTCTCCCAGTTGCTCAAAAATGACGGCGGCAATTTCGTCGGGCGTCAGATTTTCAGTCGAGACGACGTGCGTTGCACACTGGCGATAAATCGGTTCTCGCTGCTGAAGGACCGTTTCGATTTCACCGACCGGACTACCGCTGGTCAGTGACGGACGCCGCGAAGCGGTCTCGGCATCCCTTTGAATTCGCGTCTCTAACGTCGCAACCGAAGCCTGCAGCCAGACGACCGGTCCCGACTGTTTCATTTCTTCGCGGGTCTCGGCGTTCAGGACGGCTCCTCCCCCCGCAGCGATCACGAGTTGATCGCGTTGAAGCAGTTCGTGCAGCACATCCCGTTCGAGTTGACGAAATCGGGGTTCGCCGTCGTCGGCAAAGATGTCGCGAATCGATTTCCCCGCGCGGCGTTCGAGTTCGACATCGGCGTCGATCGATGTCCAGTTCATGTGCCGGGCCAGAAGCACCGCGACGGTGCTCTTGCCACATCCTCGATATCCGATAAGCGTTACGACCATAGCAGGGCCTAAAGCGGCATCCCCCCGACCGGTGAGATTCCCCGGCGCAGTGTATCTCGCAACAATTCCAGATCGGCGGGCTGACCGGTAAACGCCAGATATTGTGCCGCGGCCTGTCGGATAAACATCTCGATTCCGGTGACCGTTCGGCAACTTCGTTCTTTCGCCTGCTTCAGCAGCAACGTCTGTTCGGGGTTGTAAACCGTATCGAATACCAGCATCCCTTCGCGCAGCCAGTGTTGAGGAAACGGCGATTCGTCAACGCCCGGATGCATGCCGACCGACGTGCAATTCACCAGCACGTCGGCGTAGACCGAACCGCGGTTCTCCCAGTTGGTTTGCTGACACCCGAGATCTTTTGCGAGCGAAATTGCCCTTGAGTGCGTACGGTTCGTGACCGTCAGCGCGGCACCGGCACGAACCAGTCCGAGTCCTATGGCTCGGGCGGCGCCTCCTGCTCCCAGCATCAAGACCTGTTTTCCTTCGAGCGATGCGCTGGGATCGTCTTCCGTCAACCTCATGCGTATGCTCGTGAGGGCCGCACCCAGGTCGGTATTGTCGGCGCGCCAGGCGTTGTGTTCGTCTCGATAGAGGGTATTCGCCGCACCGATATCGGCGACGATCTCTTCAGGAAACTCGGCACAGGCAATGGCGGCTTCCTTATGAGGAATCGTGACGCTATAGCCCTGAAAGTCGAGCCAGCTGAATTCTTTGAGGGTTTCGGGAAGAGTTCCCTTCGGCACGCGCAGTGGCAGATACACGCAGTCGAGGCCGTCGTGATGAAAGCCAAAATTATGCAACAAAGGACTAAGGCTGTGCGCGATAGGATCGCCGAGCACCCCGAACAGTTTCGTGTTGCGCGTTATCGATTCAAAGCGGTAGAGTTGCCGCATCTGGTCGAACGAGAGCTGTCCCGGAGCGAGTTCCCGTTCGCTGCTGAACGTCCCATACGAAAAGGGGGCACCGTAGCGCCCACACAGAATTCGGCTGTAAGCGCCGAGTTCTCCCATGCAGAATCCGGCGGTCGGCACGCGCGATTCCGATACCAGTTTGAGCATGCGCACGCCATCGGCGGGCGAATTGGCCATCGTGACGATTTTGACGATGTCGGGATCGTATTCAGAGAGCTGGGCATGAATTTCTTCGAGGTAATCGGGGGTCTCGTCGAAATTATGATAACTGATGATTCGTTTGGTCGAACCATGCCGGGGAATCTTCTGGGCGATGTCTTCTTCGAGATCGACGTATTCGGCCCCGGCGACGATGGCAGCGCGCAGCAGTGTGAGACGCTGGTTTTCGTCGTAACGCCACTTCCCCTTATCTTTCAGTCGACGGCATGTGACGACGACCGGTGTGGGACGGTCGGTCAACAGGCGTGTGAGATCGGGAGGTCGCGTCAGCCAGTCGAGCCGCAATTCGACCAGTTCCGCCCCTCGTTCGGCCAAAGCCCTGTGCTCGGCGATTACCATGCGATGACGTGTTCGACCGATGCTCACACAGATTTTCGGTCGTGACGCCTCGGAGGTATCGTCGCTAGATATCGAATGTTGTTGTCCCTGATTCACCATCAACTCGCGTTATGATACCACTCGGATGTTACCCGTTTTTCCGAACAAGCGGGCAGATTTCAAAAACGAGGAAAGACGACCGCTGCGTTAACGACACCGAAATCGATCACCCCAATCGTCCGAACTGACGATCGAGAGTCTCCCGGCTTAAAACCAGAGCCGTCGGCCGACCGTGAGGGCAATGGTGTGCGTCGTCTATATAGTGACGTTGTGCCAGCAGGCTTTCAATCTCTTCCGAGGTCAACTTTTGCCCCGCCTTGACCGCCGCCCGGCACGACATCCGATGCAGCAGATGGTCGATTATATCACGCCGGCTGGGCTCTTGCGCGGCATCGGCGAGATGATCCGCGAGATCTTTCACAATTTGCAGCCAGTCCGACCGGGCCAGCATGACGGGGTATCGCGTCACCAGGATCGTATTTCGTCCGAAATCCTCAATACCGAAGCCCAGCCGCGATAAGACCTCTCGATGATCGACGAGCAACGCCGTTCCTGCCGGCGACAGTTCAATCGGCATGGGGACCAGCAGCCGCTGCGATTCGACGGTTCCCGCCAGCACGCGTGGTCGCAGCGTTTCGTAGATAATTCGCTCGTGCAAAGCATGTTGATCGATAACCGTCAAACCCCCCTCGGTTTCGACGACAAGATAACAATCGAGCACCTGTATCGCCTGGTGTTCGGCGGCAGGCAACTGATCGGCAGCCCACAACATTTCACCCGACGGCGGAAACACCTGTTGCGAATCGGCAGGAAGCTCCGTCGCTTCCGTTGTCTGATCTGCGGCTTCTGCTTGGACTTTTGCGGCGTCGTCTGTTGAAGGTGGCGAATCTGATGGAAGGGCATGTGGCGCGAGCGTCTTGACAAGGTCGGTCGACCAGTTCCCCGTCCCCGATTCGCGAGCAGGGGGAGCATTTCCACGCGTCGACGGTGATTGTTCCCGAGCGTGTGAGATCGCTTCTTTAGCCCATTCGACGGTTTCGCGCTGTCGATCTGCAGGCGTCGCCATTGATGACTCGCCGCCGGTGTGATCAGCACGAGACAGCGGGGCAGGGGGAGCATACCCCGACGTTTTCGGCGGACCCGACGGCGGTCTGATGTCAGACGGCGCGACATACGGCGAGAACGTCGGTCCGGATGACGAGCGAGCGGCCGAAGAGGAACGGCCCTGGTCGCCGGTCTCTTCCGAAAGGCGAAACCGGCTTTCGAGATTCATACCGAGAAACGTTTTGCGAATCGTCGACAGAATCTGCCGGTAATGCGACTGACTGTCGCGAAAGCGGACTTCGATCTTCGTCGGATGAACATTGACGTCGACGCCGTCGGGGGAAAGTTCGAGGTAGAGAAACGTGATCGGCTGCCGCCCCACCATCAGCAGGCCGCGATAGGCCTCTTGAATCGCATGTTGCAGCGAACGATCTTGAATCCATCGCCCGTTGAGAAACAGATGTTGGCCCTTGCGCGTCGATTTGCTGAGGCTGGGGTGGCCGACGAATCCGGTCAGTCGCGTCCCGTCGAATTCCGATTCGACGGGGATCAACTGGGCTACGAGTTCGTCTCCGTAAAACGCCTTGAGCCGTTCGCGTAAATTCGTCGTCGCCGGAAGCTCGAACAGCGTTCGCGCATTGTGGGTCAACGTCATATGAACCGCAGGCTGCGCGAGCGCCATGCGGGTAAACTGTTCGACGATATGACTGAATTCGGTTCCCGGTGTTTTCATAAACTTGCGACGGACCGGCGTGCTGCAGAATAACTGCCGAATTTCGATTGTCGTTCCGGTCGGGCATCCGCACGGGACGACGGATGCCATTTCCCCGGCCGTCACCGTCACTTCACAGCCGCGCTCGGCATCGGTCTGGCGACTGCGGATCAGCAGGTGGCTTACTTCGGCAATCGAAGCGAGTGCTTCACCGCGAAATCCGTACGTGCGGACATGAAAAAGATCGTCCGCCGAATGAATTTTGCTGGTGGCATGACTCGTAACCGCCAGAACGAGATCATCGGGATGTATGCCGCTGCCGTTGTCGACGACGCGAATCAATTCGCTTCCCCCGGCAACAATGTCGACATCGATTCGCGTCGCCCCGGCATCGAGGCTGTTGTCGAGCAGCTCTTTGACGACGCTCGCCGGGCGTTCGATGACCTCGCCGGCGGCGATTTTGTTGACGACGCCCGGATCGAGTTTGCGGATGCGGGGCGTTACTTGTTCATCGAGAGCGGTCGGACTCATTCCTGGTTCAAACTTCCTGAAATCGCAGAGGCCATCGGATACTACAAGCCGTTTCATAACCCTCTGGACGATGGAATTTTCGGGGCTATTGGTACGTTGACTCTGTCGCCAACCGGGTTATGAAACCAGTTCTATGCGCGTTGTCGACTTTTATTATCGCGATTCTTCACTCCAGGGGAAGGCATGGGTGTAAGACCCTGTCCAAGTTTCATGAATTGTCCGAAATGCGCTCTCCGGGTGCAAACGGAATGGGGAGGGCTCCCCGTCGCGATCAAAACTCCACCGGCAGAAAAAAGTGAGTCGATCGAATTACGAATTTGCAGAGTATGAATTTATAGAGTCAGCGAGTATTCTGAAGAAAAGTCTCTTCTCGCTGGGGACCGCCATGTTTTATCGTTTTTCCAGATCGTTCAGAATCGTGCTGTCGGCGATGGCGTTGATGTCGACGGGGATGAACGTCGGTTGGGGTGACGACCGGCTCGAACATTTCAAAGTCCAGATCGCTCCGTTGCTCACCCGCCGGTGTGCCGGATGTCACAATTCGTCAGAGAAAAAGGGATCGCTCGATCTGACGACCCGCGCTGCAGCGATGCGCGGCGGAGATTCTGGGACGGCGATTGTCTCGGGTCAATCGACTGACAGTCCGGTCTGGCAGCGCATTGCCGCCGATGAAATGCCCCCTAAGCATCCGTTAACCGACGAGGAAAAAGCACTCGTTCGCCACTGGATCGACGACGGTGCCACGTGGGGAGACGTCACGCTCGATCCGTTTCAATTCACGACCGACACACGCGGCGGATACGATTGGTGGTCGCTGCAGCCCGTTACGCGCCCCGAGATTCCGCAAACGCGTAATCACAGCTGGTCGCTCCAGCCGTTGGATCCCTTTATTCTCGCGACGCTGGAGTCGCATCGTTTGTTACCCGCACCAGAGGCCGATCGTCGTACGCTGATTCGCCGGGTCACCTTTGATCTGATCGGCCTCCCCCCTTCTCCTGACGAGGTGGAAGAGTTCGTGAACGAGGCCGATCCGCAGGCATACGAAGCCCTCGTCGAACGTTTGCTCGCGTCGCCGCAATATGGGGAACGCTGGGCCCGGCATTGGCTCGATGTGATCCGTTTCGGCGAGAGCCAGGGTTTCGAGCGCGACAAGATGCGAACGAATTCGTGGAGATATCGAGACTGGGTCATCCAGGCATTCAATGAAAACCTCCCTTACGATGACTTTGTGAAGCAGCAGATCGCCGGCGATGCCTTCTCGCCGAATGATCCGTACGCCTTGATCGCCACCGGATTTCTCGTCGCCGGTCCTTATGATGAAGTCGGCCAGTCGCAGCAGAGTGCGGCGATGAAGGCGGTCGTTCGACAGGATGAACTCGAAGATCTCGTTGCCACCCTCGGGCAGACCTTTCTCGGGCTGACCGTCAATTGCAGCCGCTGTCACGACCATAAATTCGACCCGATCACACAGCGCGAGTATTACCAGTTAACCGCTGCGCTGGCAGGGGTGCGTCATGGCGACCGCGAACTCGATCTCACTCGTGTCGCATCCTCAGCAACGGCGACCGGTTTGTGGGAGGCGCGCCTCCAGTCGTTAAAACAAAAGATCGCGGCGATCGAAGCACCGTATCGTGCGACGATTCTGGCCGAGCGAAAGAAAAAATTTCCGCAGGGGCTTCCCAAACCGCAACCGCTGGCAAGTTGGAATTTCGACGATCAATTCATCGATGCGGTCGGCGAGTTGCATGGTCGCGCCGAAGGAGGGGCACAGATCCATAAAGGTGCTCTCGAACTCGATGGCCGCGGCGCGTATATGGTGTCGGCCCCGATCGCACACGACATCACCGAAAAAACGCTCGAAGCCTGGGTCAAACTTCGCGACCTCGATCAGCGTGGCGGAGGAGTGATCAGCCTGCAAACCCTCGACGGTGTCACCTTCGACGCTCTTGTCTTCGGCGAGCAGGAGCCGAAAAAATGGATGGCCGGCAGCAACGGATTCGTCCGCACAGAGTCGTTTCATGGTCCGGATGAGACAACCGCACACAACGAGTTCGTACACGTGGCGATGACCTATCAAGCCGACGGAACGATTTCGGGGTATCGTAACGGCATCAAATACGGTACGCCGTACAAGAGCAGTGGGCTGGTGACGTTTCGTGCGGGAGCAGCGCAAATTGTCGTCGGTCTGCGTCACGCCCCTCCGGGGGGAAACCGCATGCTCGCCGGCACCGTCGACAAAGTACAACTCTACGATCGTGCGCTCACGCCGGCCGAGATTGCCGCATCGGCGGGGACGTTGTCCGATGCGATCGACGAGAGCGAATTGGCATCGCACTTAACCGCCGACGAAAAAAAACGCCGGACCATGTGGCTGTTCGAAGTCGAGCATCTCGAACGGCAGCGCGAACGGCAACAGGAATCAAAAATCTATGCCGTCAATCCGGGTGTGCCCGAACCGGCATTTGTCCTCACACGTGGGAACCCGGGACAACGGGAAGACGAAGTCTTCCCCGCAGGAATTCGTGCCATCGCCAACATCGATGCCGAATTTGATCTTCCCGCCGATGCCGGCGATGCCGACCGTCGCAAAGCCCTGGCCAACTGGATTGCTTCTCCCGACAATCCGTTGTTCTCGCGGGTGATCGTCAATCGACTGTGGCATTATCATTTTGGTACGGGAATCGTCGAGACCCCCAGCGACTTCGGTTTTAACGGTGGAAGGCCGAGTCATCCCGCATTGCTCGATTTTCTCGCCGATGAATTGATTCGAAACGATTTCGATCTCAAGTCGCTGCAACGGATGATCGTTACGTCGGCCGCGTATCGGCAAGGGTTTGTCCAGAACGCCGTAGCGTTACAACAAGACGCCGACAATCGCCGGCTTTGGCGTCGCGATCCGATCCGTCTCGATGCCGAAGTGTTACGCGACACCATTCTCGTGACGGCGGGGAGCATGAACGACGCCGTCGGCGGCCCCGGCTATCAGGACTTTGTCACCTACGTCAGCAACGCCCAGTTTTATCGGCTGCTCGATCCGGTTGGAGAGAGTTTCAACCGCCGCAGTTTGTATCGCATGTGGCTACGCTCGGGACGCAATCCGTTTCTCGATGTCTGGGATTGCCCCGACCCTTCGACGCGCACTCCCGAACGAGCTGTTACGACCACACCGCTGCAGGCGTTGTCGCAGCTCAACAATTCGATGATTCTGCGGATGTCCGACACATGGGCCGAGCGGATTGCCGACGAAGCGGGCGAAGACATCACCGCACAGATACGCCGTGCGTATCAATTGGCCTATCAGCGCGATCCGACAGCGGAAGAATTGCCGGCACTCGAAACATTCGTCACCAACAACACCCTCGCCGCATTGTGCCGCGTCTTGTTCAACAGCAACGAATTTCTGTACGTCGATTGAAGCAAACGGGGCCGGCAAAGAGGCGACTTCTTTTTGCTGATGCCTGTTCCCCAACAAAAAATCACCGAGAAGCCTCCGAAGACTTCTCTCCCCCTCTCCCCCTCGCCCTCTCTCCCCCTCTGTCATCCAAATACCCCGCCGGCTGAATCACCGACTCCGGCCCTTGAATCAAAACATGCACGCCGATCTCCGAAAACTCGGGGTCGTCGGTCGAAACGACGACCATTGCGACCTGGCGTCCGGGGGGAACATCGCCGGGGACGGTGACGTTCAGTTTGATCCGTTGAAAACCATCTTCGTCTCGATCGCTGCTGACGACGTCGGCGTTGACGTACTCCGAATTGCTGCGAATGCCGGTGACCTTGATCGGTTGCGGACGGAAATTCGTAATCACCACCTCGCGCGAACTCTCGACCGGCGACAGCTGATAGAACACCAATCCCGGGGGCTCGACGAGCACCTGACGATAGGGAAGCGTCACTTTGAACGTCACCCGAGCCGACCGCGGCTGCGGATCGATGTAGTTGATGTCAACGAAGTATTCGTGCGGCCCTGGGTTCTCCTGAGCCGTTTCGATCTTGAGAAAAAACTCACCCGATTCGCCGGGGGCGTAATGTCGTTGTGCGAGGTGGGGTTTCAGGCAACCGCAACTCGGCACAAGTTCGGTGACGTCGACCGCTTCTTTTCCCCGATTGGTGAATTGAAAGAATGCATGCACAAACCGCTGCGGCGGGACCGGCCCCAAATCGACCAGATACTGATTGAAAACCAACGCCGGCCGCGGCGGTGCCGGAGCCATCGAACTCGGCGAGGCCCCCTGCACAAAGCTGACGAACGCCCACACCACGGGAAGAAAGAGCAACAGCCAGCTTTTGCCCGCAAACTTTGCAAGACGGGTGTCGGACGTCGGTTTTTCCTGAGTCGCCACAGGTGAAGAAGAAGTCATCAAACGGCTCCGCCGGTGAAAGTTCGTCCCTGAAAAATTCGATGGGATATTAGCAGGAATGGGGATTTGGGAAAAGATGATTTTGAGAGTCGCGGGGGCACACAAGAATCAGATTCAAAAGAGCGTAAATATCCCAACCGGGGTATCTGGCATACCATCACCATAGCCTGATTTCATGTACTTCATTTGCAATCCTATTAAGGAATTTTTATTATATGTACAAATTATGTTAAGGCGCGGACGTAATTGAATGGAGGCGATAACAGATGGAGACTATGACACTCATTTCGGCAACTTCTTCGTTCATGAAGATTATGGGTGAAATTATTGCAGATATTCAGCGTATGGATATTGCCGAAATCGATCTGGAATTACTCAAACTCAAGCATGCCGAGTTATCTGATCGATTCGATATATTTAAGTCAGAATTAGAACGGAAGATCATCAAGCAAAAGTCGCACGTTGAACAGGATCTGAATGCTCGGGGCCTGTCAAACACAACAATGCGGTATGGATTGTTGCGAGCTGTAGAAACGCAAGGTAGCGATGAATTGGCAAAAGCTGCCCAAGAATACAATCGTGCCATAGAAGTCATCGCACTACTGGAAAGAAAAGTCAACACGAACAAAGGACGCTGGTGGAAACGTGCGTTCGGTGACAGCTTTGGATTTTTCCTACGCCGACAGAATCAGAACCGGTAATTTTTCTAGAGCCTGTTATTGACTTATCTCAAGAAATCTGTTGATGTTCGGTGATGAGCACGACACGGAAG
>JAQCEJ010000097.1 GCA_027618475.1 Planctomycetota bacterium
GACTTGAGATCACCATCTGTGCAACATTCATCTTGTCTCGTCACAAAAAGGTTGGCACACAGGGGCGTGAAGAGATACAGCACGAATCAGGAAGACCATCCTCGCACACGATCGTTCAATGACGCACTGATCTCGCGGTTACGAACAGCAGGTGTCGCTTTCGATTCGTGCTCTCTCGATGGATATCCGCAGGCTGCGATCCCTCCGGGATCGATGTGATGCGCGGCGGGAGGTCCGGTGGTTTCGCATTCGCTCAACCACCGGCTAATGGCTGCGATCCCTCCGGGATCGGGAACCATCAGAATGACACCACAACGTCTTCGCTTGCCGGAAGGGGTTCCTTCGACTTCTGCCTTTCCTCATGAAAATCTTCAATAACAATTTCGTGATTGAAATTTATGCTTCGGATAGGCAGAATGACGTTGGTTGATAGACAGAATTACAAACCTGGATAGGCAGAATGATTTTCTGGCTATCCCTTAGTTCGTCGACAATCATGGAATTCTCTTCGCCGCCAACCGATGCTGAAATCCTCATGGTCGTTGAATCGTGGGTCGATGATTTGACTCGCGAGGATTACGCCACGGCGTACTCACGCACGGAGCACGATCCGTACTACGCATGGACGCCGGATCTGATACGAGCGGTGATAGAGGGCTACGGACATCCGGAGCCGCATCCATGCGGTGAAGTGTTTAAGGTGACTCCTCGTCAGTCCGCGAAAGGCCGCCAATACAATAGACTGGTTGAACGAACAGACATTCCAGATTCGTCAATCGCTGAAGTTCGCTATGATCTTCCACTGAACGATGAATGGTCAGATCTAACCGCCACGTTCCGAATTGAAATGCGAGACGTTGCGGCTGTAATCATTCTCGAAGAGATCCACGTTTTTTGAACCGCTACAGAAGCCGACGAACATCTATATGGCCTCCCTCTGTCAAGAGAGCGCACGGTGATTGTGGTGAGGGATATGGGAAAATAATCCTCACAGGTATCGGTGACAGAGGTCTGGGATGGAATTCAGCGAACGAACGCGGGGGTGGTGATTCGGCAAACGGTGTCGGTTCGTCGTCGGCTGGTTTGTCAGCCGAGGCGCCGCACCAAACATCTATCGAGGCTCGGGCCGAAGTGGTCTTTCGACCAAGGCGGCTGTCCGGCAGGACGGTAGTCCTGGCAGTTCATGTCGTGATCGCACCGGCGTGCGAGACGCATGGCCTGTCGCTCCGGACGTCCTGGAAATTCCTCCGTTCCCGATCGGCGGCGATTCAAAGTGGCGGGCTCACGGGCAAGCCGTGTCCAGTTCGTGTGCACTCGCGATCGGGGCGTCGCTCTTCTGAACATCTCGGACATCGTCGTCTCGAAAACAGCCGGTCGATGATGAATCGCCAATCAAAGCGTGGGGCTCGGGGATAATGGCACACGGGAGTCTCAAGATCACACACGGCTTGTGGTACCGCGTATGTCTCACCGATCCAGCGTCACGACGCTCCCGGAACGTGCTCGCCCTCAAATGGCCCAGTTAGGCCTCAGGCTGACTCACCATCGCCGGCGTCTTATTTCAAGAAACGTTGGACATCGAACGCCTCCCCTCTGCGGAGCATCCAGTACACCGTACGGCCGATGCGTGCCGCCAGAATCGACAGGGCCTTGGCTTTACCATGCTTCTTCTCCAGCCGGGCGACGTACTTTTGCGCTGCCGGGAGTTCACGGAGCATCAGGCAGGTCGCTTCCGAGAAAGCCCACTTGAGGTGTGCGTTGCCGATTTTGTTTCCCCGACCGGCCGTTTTCTTCCCCGCCGATTCGTGAGTGCATTTCACCAGCCGGCAATACGACACAAACTGCTGCACGCTGCCGAACCTGCGGATATCGTGAATCTCATAGAGCAGCACCAGCGCCAGAATTTGCCCGATGCCTGGCACTGTTTTCAGCAATTGATAAGTCTGCGGATCATCGACCTTGGCGTGTCGCACCAGGTACAGTTCCAGCGACCGCAGTTGCTCATCGAGATGTTCGGCCAGAGTCAGGTCCACCTGTACGCTCCGTTGGACGCTTTCATCGGTAAACCGTGTGGCCACCCCGACACGGTTGGCGTGATAGGACAACTTTTTTCCGGTCGGTTCCAGGTTGTATTGGCTCGTCGTATTCGTCACGTGGGCGATGGATTCACCTCGTAACCGGACGAGATGCATCCGCCGCCGCAGCAAGTCCCGCGTGGCCCGCATGGTCTGGGGATAGACATACGCCATGGGCAGCATTCCCCCTCGCAGCATCCGTGCGATCTTTTCCGAGTCGAGCTTGTCGTTCTTGGTCTTCCCGCCGTGGATGGCCTTCATGTACAACGCGTGACCGAGTACGAAATCGATCTGCTCCTCGTGGCAGAAATCGGCCAGCCAGTACCACGCGAACATGCACTCGCAGGAAACCACCAATCCTTCCCGGTAGGGGCGAATGAGTTCGCGAAAGCGATCCGGCCCGGCGGGAATGTTCTGATGCACAAGCGTCCGGCCTGCCGCATCGACGATGCAGACATACATGAATCTGGTATGTAAATCGACGCCACAGTAGAATGAATGCTGTTGTTGGTAGAATCTCATCATGGTCTCCTGTCGTGAGAGAGGAATCGCAAACCCGGCCTCCGTGGGGGCCACATACCCACATCTTACATCTGGGATGTGATACCACTCACGCTGAGGCCATGATGAGTATCAATTGCGTGAACCGGAGCGGCGGATCACGCGGGTTTTGAAGTCAACGTCAACCGCCGCCGCCCGGTTACGCTGGTCGTTATGCGGCACATCTTCTATGCGTTACATACCATTGCTACTTTCTGCCGTATTCCTAATTGGCAGGGTGGCCCACACGCTCCTGCGTGTGGGTGCCTTTGGCACAAGAAGCATGTCAAGTGCTTGCGATGTATGATTGACGTCCCATGAAACAACGGTCACACATAACGTCACATCTACGACGGCGAATTGTATGCCCACTTCGTGACGTTCTCATGTTATCGTCGACGAAATCTGCTCAATCACGAATCGGGCCAAGAGAATCGTGCTCGGGGTGTTGAAGAAATGCTGACCTGCATGCTGGCCGGTTTTGGTAACATCGAGCGGGTAACAGCAGCTTCTTGTCACTTCGCGACCCACACGCAGGGGCGTGTGGCCCTCCCCAAACCAAGAGAAGGCATTGATCATTGTCCGGACCTCACGGGAACTCAGTCGCGGACCGTTACCTTCATTGTGTCGGCGGCAAGTCTTGATTTTCGTCGACGGGAACCGGCATGTGGAGGCTCGAATCTGAACGCGCCGGGCTCTCGTGAAAAAATCGGGCCGCGGCTGAGATGATTGTTGCCAGCGGGAACAAATTGGTGAAAGGAAGGGCGCAATACACCGCGGCGATCATGGCGAACACAGCACGACCCGTCGTCGAAAATCCGTACATGCGACTGACCCAGTAGCCGACGGCATAACCGACGATCAACCCGGCGACGATTCCAAAGGGACCGCCCGTGATACCGATCGTGACAAAGTCGGTGTAGTCGAGCATCAACCCACCGGCGAGGGGACCGATGGTCCGATAGATGCGTTCGAGAAGCGTATTTCCCATTCCAAATTCGACCGGTGCCGCCGAATGAGACGGTGCATCATCGTTCGAAATGCTCGTTGCCTCGACGGGGAACGGTGGCAATGGTTCGTTCATATGAGTCGTCACGGCTGACTCCTTCTATCGATGGTGCAAATCAGACACACATCTTAACAATCAACGCGATTTTGGGGACTTCGGTTCACTCCCGGCGAGAGAGATTTGCACGAGTATCGCCATCCACATACCGTTTCAAATGACATAAAGTCAGCAGCGTTAAGGAGGTACAACACCGTTTGAAAAGTACGTGGACATCAAAACCGGGGTTTTCTCAATTTCTCCCTCTGGGTAAACTTCGCCCCCCTCTGCGCAAGAGGTGTCGAGAACGGATTCTCGCACCGAGGAGACCATTGCCAAGTCAGGGAAGGACGCGACGAGAATGGCCTTTGAACCCGTTCGTATTATTCACGCCTGTCATCTTCGTCTCGATCATCAGCTCGAAGGTCTGACGCATCTGCCGAACGAACTCTTTCGTGTCGTCGAAGACGCCACATTGACGGCGTTTGATTATCTGCTCGCCGCCTGCATCGATCATCAGGTCGACTTTCTACTGCTGACCGGTAACACATTCGACTGGCAGGATGGCAGCCTTCGCGCCTGGGGCGCACTCGAACAAGGATTCGAACTGCTCGCCGAACACGATATTCATGTCTTTGTCGTTCCCGGAGAAACCGATCCAGCTTCGGCGTGGTTGAGCGGTCCGCGCTGGCCCGATAATGTCACGATATTGTACGCAGAGGATGGTGAACCGGTCGCCGCCATGCGCGATGATAAACCGGTCGCCACGATACGACTGCTGGATTCCCACGGCAAAGAACGAGACGGCCTCAAATTACCGCGTGGAGCGATCTCCCCTTCCGGCCCCTTGCGGCTTGCTCCGTTCACAATCGGCGTTCTTCCGGCGAATTCGTCGTACATGCCGGAAGAGGCCAATGAACAAGAGCGAGAGAACGCCCCGCCCCACGCCGTCGATCACACGACCGATTCGCATTCGCGAGACGCCGAACAGAACGACCCGTTCGGCGAACACGACGATGACGATGACGACAATAGATACCGCTCTCCCATGGACGATTTTGCCGACGCGGATGAAGCGATTGCTGAAGCACAGTCGCGGCATGGTTCATTTTCTCACGATACCCACGGCGACGTGATCGACTACATCGCTCTCGGGGGGCCCCCGATGCGGCAGACGTTTGTCACGGAGGAGGGATTGGCTCATCATCCCGGTACGACTCAAGGGATGAACGAGCGAGAAACGGGATCGTGCGGTGTGACGCTGGTTGAACTCGACCGACAAGGGAAAGGACGCAGCGCGTTCATCCCCACCAGCGTCGTACGCTGGGAACACGCCAGGGTGGCTCTTTCTTGCGATGCAACCGTCGATGAACTCCAAGCGGCGATTCGCGAGACCGTTCTGAATCTCACCCCGGCGACGACTGAAAAAATCTGTGTTATCCGCTGGTCGATTCCCGGTAACGGACAACTCGAACAACAGATCGGCACATCGGCGCGACTGCAGGAAATGATCGAACGCATCGTCTCGGCCCCACCCCAATCCCATTCGCTGCGATTTCTGCATCTTGCCGAATGGTCATCGAATGGGCTGAACCATTCGCCCGACTCACCATGCGAGAGTCACTTGCAGACATTTCTCGGCGGGCTCGATGAGATCGCCCGATCCCATGCCGAAAGCGCGGCCGCGGCCCTTAAGCGGCTCGGCCGTGAACTCGGCTCTGCCGATGAATCGCAACTTGCGTTGAGGCAGACTCTCGATGCGGCACGCATTCATCGGTTGGCAACACAACTTGGAAAAAACTGGTTTCAGGAGATGCGGGGGGAGAACGACGCAGCATGAAACTGACGCACATCGATATCAAGAAATTCGGAATCTGGAACGACCTCTCGTTGCCCATCGCCGCAAACGGGTTGACCGTTCTCTATGGCCCCAATGAAGTCGGAAAATCGACGCTTCTCAGATACATTCGTGGCATGTTGTATGGGTTCCCTGCGGCGCAACACGAACGGCTGTTCGCACGGCGAAAGGGATTCGTCTCGCATCTGCCGTGGAGTGGATCGATCTCGGTTCAACACGCAGGACATCCGCATCTGGTTCATCGATCGGCGACAGCAGAAAATCAAAGTCTATTGTCGGTTCAAGCCCGCGCCGACGGTTACGCCGATCTCGGCGATATGACCCCGAGGGCCGAACGCTATTTTCCGCCGGAAGAAAACGAACGTCTGCTCCGGCAAATGCAACACGGCATCGGCGAAAAACTTTTCGAACAGCTGTACGCGATCGGTCTGACCGATCTTCAAGAACTCGCCACGTGGGACGACGAGACGATCGCCAATCACATTTACAGTTTAACGCTCGGTTCTGCCGGTAAAACCATACTTCATGCCAAAGAAGGACTGAACGAAGCGAAGGCCGCACTTGTACAACACAACTGCGATGCGAATTCCTATGAGCATCACGACGGCAGGATCAAACGATTGCTGAATCGATATGCCGAACTCTCCGATCGACTGGATGAACAAAATCAGAAGTTGCAGCGGTATCGCGAAGTCGTTGCCGAAAGTGAAATTCTGCAGGATCAACTCGTCGAAATGAAATCGCGCCGTGCAGGGCTCGAATCTCAATTGCGCGGTCATCAATTCATGGACCGCATCTGGGGTCCGTGGAATACGCTGCAAAGGCTTCGCCGCGAATGGAAACAGATTCCCCGCGTCAAAGGATTTCCGGAAAACGGGCTCGAACAACTGATCCATATCGAACAGGAACTCGAAAGTACGCGCCGTTGCCGCGATTCTATCCGTGCCGAGATCGAACGTTTTCGCGGCGAAGTCAAATCGAACGAGACATCGAGGCGACTGTCGCACGTGGCGAATGCCGTGCGTCGATTGCAACACCTCCGCCCGCGGATGGAGAGAGTCTCGGCGAACCTACCCGACCGCGAACGTGAACTCGGAAACCTGGCGCAACAACTTCAGTCGCAAATTCGCGAACTCGACGGTGAATGGACGGTGGAACGACTATGCGACACCGGGTCTGTGGTCGACTCCGCCGTTCGGTTGCATGAAGCGGCCGATCATTACCGGCAGGCGACCCGGAAACGAAACCAGTTACGACGTCGCATCCAGAAGCAGCTGCAGCGACTCCGCCGTGAAAAAATTCGTTGGAAAGAACGACTCCCGACGTGCGATCAACTCCCCCCCGAACAGGGACTGAAGCAGGCTCGTCGGCAACATCGTCTCGCCCAGGAACTCAACGAGTCGATGCGATCCATTCGAGAGTTGACCGAACGACAACGCTGGAATGTGCAGCGACTCTCTCAAGAGACGAACTCGACCGAGCTTCCGGCGTGGGGACGCTGGGCGATCACCGGCTTCACCGCGTTTGGTGCGATCCTGTGCGTTGCCGGATTCCTCACCGGCTGGTGGCAGAGCGCCCTTGTCGGTTCGATATTCTGTCTGCTGGCGATTGCGAGTGCCGCCGTCGGATACGCCGTGAGAATGCATCTCACCACCACGATGAACGAATCACAAGACCAATTGATCGAAGAACGCGTCGGAATCACGTCGGAACTCGACCGACTCCGCAACCGGCGCGATGAGCTGTGTGACGAATTGTCGTTGCCGACGCCCGGTGAAGTCAGCCGGGGTGCCGTATTGACAGGAGGAGAAACGGAACATGCTCCGCTGCAGTTCGCATCAGAGATGACAGCGTTAACTCCGCCGGACAGTAGTACCCCTGAGATCGTCGATTCAGGTGTCGATCTCTCCGAACGGCTTCGCGATATTAACGCATGGGAAGCATACGCCGCGTGGCATGCCGAGTGGTTAAGTCGACGTCGGCGACAGAGTGAATTGCGCTCGCAATTTCAGGAACGACAGCGAGAACTCGCCGAACGCCGCAAACTATGGTGCGATGCCCTGACGTTGTCACATCTTCCCGAAACGCTGAATACGTCTGAGGGACTCGCCGGTTTTCATCGGCTGGTTATCGCCGTGAGTGCGGCCCGCGAATGGAACGCACTTAACGATGGTGTCGCCAAAGACCGGCAGATGCTGGCCGCGTTTCAACAACAGACGGGCCGTGTGCGACAAAAAATCGAAGACGCGGTAACGGCGGTCCAGCCGACGATGATCGAATCGTTCCGGCTCGTCGATGGCTGGGTTGACGAACTTCGGCGAATGAAAGCGCAACGTCATGAACATCGGAGGTTACTGAAGGAAATCCGATTCCGACGGCAGGAAGAAGCCGAGTATCAGCAACTGATGCAGGAATATCAGTTGCAAATGTCGGCGTTGCTGGTACAGGGGGGTGCCGCCAATCGAGATGAATTCGAAAAGCGGGCAAACTGGTCGCGTCGGCGGGCTGAATTACGGACGTTGATCACCGATGCCAAACAGGCACTCGCCGATGTTGCCCGCACCGAACCCGAGCTCGCCGTCGTCGAATCGGACCTGGAGCGATTCGACCCCGAAGAGAACTCCGAACACAAGGAGATGGTGCAGCAGGAATTGATCGACCTCGACGACGATCTGCAGATCGCTTATGAAGAGATGGGACAGTTGAGGCAGGAGGTCAAGACACTTACGACCGATCGCACGTCGGCCGGATTGCGACGCGAACGCGAGCAGGTACTCGCTCGACTGCAAGAGGCATGCGTCGAATGGTGTGCCCTCGACTGGGCCAGTCAAAGTCTGGAACGAATGCAGGAACAGTATGAACTGACGTCGCAGCCTGAAGCGTTAACGTTCGCGTCGAATTATCTGCAACAGATGACGGAAGGTCGCTATCGCCGCATCTGGACGTCGCTCGGCGATCACCGCTTGTACGTCGATGACGCTCAACAGCGAAACTGGACCGTCGAGCAACTCAGCAATGGCACCAGAGAGCAGTTGTTCCTTTCGGTCCGTCTCGCCCTCGTGTCGCAGCTGGCGAAACAGGGGATCGAACTGCCGATCGTGCTCGACGACGTGCTTGTGAACTTCGACGAACCGCGCACCCAGGCGACGGTTCGCCTTCTCGCCGATTATGCCGCGTCAGGACAACAGGTGATTCTGCTCACCTGTCATTCGCATATTGCCACGGCCTTTGATCAACTGGGGATCGAATCGGTACGCCTTCAGAGCACTCCTCCCCTGTTTTGGGAGCGGCAAGCGGGTTAACGGCACACGACGTCTTCGACCTGTGGTCGCCCTCGACACATCGGTTGACGTTTATCGCGGGGATGATGCCGGGTTCATTAACTCTGAAAACTTCGTATCGCGCAGGCTGAGGAGTTGCAGCATTTTCGCCAGCGCGAGAATCGCGTCGCAAGTCGGATACGCTTCACGGAACCAGTAGCGGTGCGACGGGCCGCCGCCGCAGATGGTGCCGGGGTCCGACAACGCGTTCGTCATGTCGGCACGTGTTGTGCCGGCGTGATGGGATCGCACGTGGAGAGACGCCAATTGCGTTTCGAGGCCGGCCCACCCCGGAGATTCCAAAGCAACTTCGAGGTGCGGAAAATCTCGCAGCATAAACGTTGCCAGCAACCGCATCACAATTTCATCGGCGACCGGCAATCCCTGTTCGTTCCAGAACGCAATCTGCTGGCCATCTTCATCGATGAGAACACCGAAGTCAGCGTCTTTATCGCGCACTGCCTGGCCGACGATCTTCGTATCGGGATCGGAAATCGCTCCCAGTTGACGCCGCCGTCGCGAGATCGGCACCCACATCAATCGGCACGGTAATTTTTCGAACAGTTGTTCCAGCGACTGACGGACGAGTTCGTTCGGCGTTGCACAGCAGACACGCAGTGGGCGCAACGCGTGAAAATGTTTCCAGAGTCCCGTGAGATATGGCATCCAGGCTTCGAACGACCGCTGAGGAAACGATTGCCGTGTCGGACGGGAATAGCCCTCACGGTAACGTCGTTCGATCTGTTCCAGCCCATGACCGGCCGATAAAGGAACCGCCCCGCGACCGACGAACTCGAACCCCGTCCAGGAGGGGTCTTCGCCCGCTCCTGTGATGAGAATTCCCCCTGCGGCGTCAAGATGATGCACGGCAAACCAGAAACAGGGTGTTGTCGCCAGGCCGACATCGATCACCTGGCAACCCATGCGCCGCAGCGACGCTGCGACGGCGCGGGCGACTTCGGGCGAACTTGGGCGATTGTCGAGCGAAACCACAATCGACGGACCGCGGCGGTATGATTCCGGCTGAAATGGTGGAGGATGGAAAAACGGATCCTGGTTACTCTGACCATGCCGGGGAATGTCATCCCACAAAACCGACGCAAACGCTCCGGCGATGCGACCGACCTTTTCGCAGGTCAGCTCATTCAAGTAAACGCCTCGAACACCTTCCGCGTTGAACACGCTCGGCCGTTCGATACGATGCCGTGTGCTTTCGAATTGAGTAACGGCCTGCGTCGGAAGTTGGCCGGTCTCGCCGCGATGCTCACAATCGCGGCATTTCGGGAAAAAAGCCGCGAGACGGGCGAGATGAATCGATCGTGTGATCGGATGTTCTTCGCCCGGGCAACGATACAAAATCGGTAACGGCAGCGGGATCATGCCGGGAAATGTACGTCGGAACCCGGTTCAAGGTCAATTTCGGTTTTGTGGGGTTCGTGGTTTGCATCCCAAAACGAACAAGAACAAAGCCGGCATCGAGACAAACCGCCGAACGGTCGACTTTGCCGTCTCCGAAACTGGATTCCGGATTTGGAAATTGTTAGTGTAAGGAATCGTTCGTTTCGAAAGCGGGAATAATTCGTTTTATTTTGCCCGTGATTCTCCTGAGAGACAGCATTTTTCAGTGGTGGCATCGTGTGCGGAATCGTCGGCTTTCTGGCAAAAACACCGCAAATGCGGGACAAGTTGGGGGAACTCGTCACTCCGATGCTCAACTGCATGGGAACGCGCGGCCCCGATTCGGCAGGGCTCGCCGTATTTACCGAACCGCTCCCCGATCAGCAGCGTCGCTACAGTCTTTACGTCCATAATCGTCGGTTCGACTGGGGCGTGCTATTCGACGATTTTATGGACGAGACCGATGCCGAAGGTGAAATGATCGACGTCGAAAGTCATGCCGCACTCGTCTCAACCGTCTCGCCTCCTCGATTCAAGACCTGGCTGACCAAATCGTATCCCGAGGTGCATCTTCTCTCCGTGGGGCATCGCATCGACCTGTATAAAGACGAAGGGCACCCCGAAGAAATCTCAGAGCGATACGGCTTTCCGGATTTGACCGGCACACACGCCGTAGGACACACCCGCATGGCGACGGAGTCGGCGGTCTCGCCGGCACATGCCCACCCTTTTACCGCCGGTGAAGATTTTTGCCTCGTCCACAACGGTTCGCTGTCGAATCCCTATAGTATTCGGCGAAAGCTCGAACGTCAGGGGATTCACTTCGAAACCGACAACGATACCGAAGCGGGATGCCGTTTTATCGAATGGCGTATGCGACAAGGGGACACCCTCGAACAGGCGATTCACGCATCGTTCAAGGAACTGGACGGTTTTTTCACGTTCTTGATGGCGACCGCTGACAAGCTGTTGCTGGTTCGCGACCCGTTCGCCTGCAAGCCCGCCGTCGTGGCAGAAACCGACGATTACGTCGCGATCGCTTCCGAATTTCGATCCCTGGCTCACCTGCCGAATGTGCAAGACGCGCGAGTCTTCGAACCCTCGCCGGAAATCATCTACTCATGGAACGTGTGAAAAACTTCGATTTGAGCCGGACTTCGGTCCGCGAACTCAATCAATTCCTCCATCACGATCTGAACGCCGAACATACCGATCAGGTAGAGATTCTGCATCCCGACGGTGCGCACAGTATCGCCGCGGGCGTCAACGCTCCCGTTCACATTCATGTCCGGGGCCACGCCGGATATTTCGTCGCGGGAATGAATCAGCAGGCCGATGTCACGATTCATGGCAACGTCGGCTGGAGCATTGCCGAGAACATGATGTCAGGCCGAGTCCACGTCAAAGGTCATGCCTCCGAATCGGCCGGAGCGTCGGCTCACGGAGGACTCTTGATTATCGACGGCGACGCGTCGTCGCGGTGTGCCATTTCGCTCAAGGGAGGAGAGATCGTCGTCGGCGGCAGCGTCGGTCATTTTTCCGCATTCATGGCACAAGCCGGAACGCTCGTTGTCTGCGGCGATTCGGGACCGAATCTCGGCGATTCGCTGTATGAGGCAGTGATCTACGTCCGCGGCAAGATTCACAGTCTGGGAGCAGACGCTCAAGAAGAGCCGATGGGTCATGCCGACTACGACGCCGTCGGTCGGTTATTGAACGCCGCCGGTATGGAATACGATCCGAAAGATTTTAAGCGAGTCGCGTCGGCACGAAAGTTATATCACTGGAATTCGGAAGTACATCAAGAATACTAGTCAAGAGTCGAGAGACAAGAATCAAGAGCCAGAAAAAGGCACCCTCACCCCGGCCCTCTCCCAGAGGGAGAGGGAGGCAAAACATACACGGAGCATATCCTTGTCCGAACGGTTACATTACGAAGAAAGTGCCTCGTTCAATCGAGACACGCTCCATTACATCCGGCAGGCCGCCGAATTCGGGTTGTACGAAATTCGTGGCATGGGGGCGAAGCGCAAAGTCCCTACGTTTGACGATCTTGTACTGCTCACGGCTTCCGCATCTCGCTACCCGCTTGAAGGGTATCGAGAAAAATGTTCGTCGAAAACGGTGCTGGGGACGCGTTTCGCCAAAAAGCCGATCGAACTCGACATTCCCATCACCATCGCCGGCATGAGCTTTGGTTCGCTCTCGGCAAACGTCAAAGAAGCGCTCGGACGTGCCGCTTCGGAAATGGGAACATCGACCACCACCGGTGACGGCGGTATGACCCCTGAAGAGCGTCAATCCTCCAAAACGCTGGTGTATCAGTGTCTGCCGTCGCGCTACGGCTTCAACCCCGACGATGTCCGTAAGGCTGATGCGATTGAAGTCGTCATCGGTCAGGGTGCCAAACCGGGAGGGGGAGGCATGCTGCTCGGACAGAAAGTCAGCCCTCGTGTTGCCAGTATGAGGACGTTACCCCCTGGAATCGACCAGCGTTCGGCCTGCCGGCATCCCGACTGGACCGGTCCCGACGATTTGAAGATCAAGCTCGAAGAACTTCGGGAAATCACCGACTGGCAGGTTCCGATTTATATCAAAATGGGTGCGACCCGCGTTCGCGAAGACGTCAAACTCGCCGTTAAAGCCGGGGCAGATGTCGTGGTGATCGACGGTATGCAGGGGGGAACCGCCGCCACTCAACAAGTCTATATTGAACATGCGGGTATTCCGACATTGGCGGCACTTCCCCTCGCGGTCGAAGCGCTCGAAGAAATGGACGTGTTCGGCGAAGTGCAGCTCATCATTTCGGGGGGCATTCGTTCCGGAGCCGACGTGGCCAAAGCGCTTGCCCTTGGCGCCGACGCGGTTTCGATCGGCCAGGGAATTCTCATCGCCCTGGGTTGCAACAGTTCGACATACGTTCAAAACGGCGAACCGCACGACGCAAAAGAGGGTTACGCGAAATTGGGAACCGGCCCGGGGTTCTGCCATCACTGTCACACCGGCCAATGTCCGGTCGGCATTACGACGCAAGATCCGGTGCTCGAAAAACGCCTTACACCCGAAGTCGGCGCAAACTGGGTCAAGAACTATCTGCAAGTTCTCAATATGGAAGTCACCACATTAGCGCGTGCCTGTGGTAAGTCAGATGTGCATCACATGGAACGCGAAGACCTCGTCGCACTTACCGTCGAAGCGGCGGCGATGGCCAAAGTTCCCCTCGCCGGCACCAACTGGATTCCGGGACGACCTTGAAACGGGAGAAACTTCATGACGATCCGCGAACAAATCCGTCATCGCCTTCAGGAAGACCAGATCGACTTTCTGCTGGTACAGTTCGTCGACATTCACGGGACGGCGAAAACCAAAATGGTTCCGGTCTCTGAATACGACAACATGATCGACAGTGGCGCCGGTTTCGCCGGGGGAGCGGTCTGGGGAACCGGACAGGGTCCGCACTCGCACGACATGATGGCCCGCATCGATCCGTCGTCGTACACTCCCCTCCCCTGGATGAAAAACACGGCTCGCTTTGCCGGAAACATCTATGTCGACGACGTTCCGCATCCGTACTGCCCGCGCACCAACCTGATTCGCGTGCTCGAAGCGTGTAAGAATGAAGGCTACATTTTCAATGTGGGAATGGAACCTGAATTCTTTCTCGTCTCGAAAAACTGTGATGGATCGATTTCACCGTGGAATCCCGACGGGGTCGATACGTTCGCCAAGCCGTGTTACGACTACCGTTCGATGGCTCCCGCCGCCGAGTTTCTGCAGGAACTGACGACCGGTCTGAATTCGCTGGGATGGCACGTCTATCAGTGCGACCACGAAGATGCCAACGGCCAGTACGAAGTCAATTTCGATTACTCCGATGCGCTGACGACCTCCGACCGCGTCACTTTCTTCAAGATGATGACCGGACAACTCGCCAAAAAATACGGTGCGATTGCCACGCACATGCCGAAACCGTTTTCGGATCAGACCGGCAGCGGTTTGCATGCCCACTTTCACGTCGCCGATGCCAAATCGGGCGAGAATGTCTTTACCGATCATAAAGACAAGCGAAAACTGGGCCTGTCGACGTTTGCTTATCATTTTCTAGGGGGAGTGCTGGCTCATGCCGGCGCCATCGCCGCTGTGACAAGCCCCACCGTGAATTGCTACAAACGATTGCAAATCGGTTCAGGGCTCTATTCGAGCCGGTCGGGTTTCACCTGGACGCCGGCGTTCATCAGCTACGGCGACAATAACCGCACACAGATGATTCGCACCGCCGGTCCCGGCCATTGCGAGGACCGTACGGTCTCGGCGTTGTGTAATCCCTATCTCGGGCTCGCCGTCTATCTCACCGCCGGCATGGATGGCGTTCGACGCAAACTCGATCCGGGCGAACCCAACCTCGGTAACCTGTATTCGCGCTCGCTGGCCGAGATCGAAAAAGAAGGGATCAAGTTGCTGCCGCAGACATTAATCGAAGCCGTGGCGGCGTTAAAAGACGACGAGGTCGTGCAACAGGGTTTGGGGGCCATCGCCGACGTCTTCATCGATTTAAAAACGAAAGAATGGGAAACGTTTCACAAGCAGATCACACCGTGGGAAGTGCGTGAGTATTTAACACTGTAGGAATCTTGTTTTTCCGGTTAGCCGCGACGCAACGCGGAGCGCTTCATGCACAATCAGCGAAGCGGAGCTGGGGAACGAGACAACGAGACAATATAAACAACCAACACCGAGGATGCAGCAGCGATGTCCTTACAACTCAATTGTCCGAACTGTGGCGTGCGTCCGGTTTGGGAGTTTCATTACGGGGGACCGTTGAAAAGTCGTCCCACGCAAGACGCTTCGGCCGAAGCATGGACGTCGTACATCTATCACAAACCGAATCCGCGCGGCGACCAGAAGGAATGGTGGTATCACCGCTCGGCCTGTAAGTTATGGTTTCTCGCCGAACGCAACACCCAGTCGAACAACGTTCATACCACACAGCGATTTGGCGCTGAGGAGTCGAAATAATGACCGACCATGGTTCCACGGAGGGGCACTCGGCAGGTAACGGAGTTCAATTCACGTTCGATGGGCAGATCGTCCGGGCGCGACCCGGTCAGACGTTTGCCGGTGCCTTGCATGACGCCGGCATTCACACGCTGTCGCGCAGTTTCAAGTATCACCGCCCCCGCGGATTATTCTGCGTGACAGGTCGCTGCCCCAACTGTATGTGCAGCGTTAATGGTGAGCCGAATGTCCGCGTCTGCACGCGAAAACCCGCAGCGGGTGACGTCGTTAAACCGCAGAACGCCTGGCCGTCGGTTCGCTTCGACATCATGTCGATTTTCGACAAGATGCACCGCCTGCTTCCTGTCGGGTTCTATTACAAGACGATGCACAAACCGCGGTTCATGTGGCCGATTTTCGAGAGCGTGATCCGTCGTATTGCCGGATTGGGTGAAGTCGATCTCAGCAACGGCGGTTCGGAACAGTACGACAAACTCAATCTGTTCACCGATGTCGTCGTGGTCGGTGGAGGACTCGCCGGTCTCAATGCCGCTTATGCCGCCGCCGAAGCCGGAGCCGATGTGATTCTCATCGATGACCAACCGACGCTCGGCGGACATGTGCAACACGACCCGGGTTCGATCGACGTTCACGAACTCGCCGTGCGTTATCAGATTATGGCTCATCCCCGCATTCAGACTTTCGTGTCGAGTACGGCGTTTGGTTTGTACGAAGAGAACTACGTCGCCGTTCAGCAGGGCAACCGCATGATCCGCATTCGCGCTCAGCAGACGGTCGTCGCAAGTGGCGGATGGGAACGGCCGTATGTGTTCGAGAATAACGACCTTCCCGGCGTGCTGCTGGCCAGCGGTGCGCAGCGGTTGCTTCAGCAGCAGGGGTGCAAGTTTGACGGGCCGATCGTGATCGTGACCGATCAGCCGATTGGATATCGTCTCGCCGATCAGCTGAAACAAAAGGGAATGCATGTTGCCGCGCTGGTCGATCTTCACGATCAACCGCAGGGTGCAATCGAAGGGCTCCGCGTGCTGGCGGGACATACGATTCAAGCCGCCAGCGGCAAGAGTCACGTCACCGGGGCAGCCATCGTTCCCACACGCGGAGGAACGATGCAAACCATTCCCTGTCAGTGGATCATTCAAGCGGTCGGTTTTACTCCAGCCACATCGCTGCTCTATCAGAGCGGTTGTAAGCTGAAATACAACGCCGACCTCGATCAGCATCAGGTGACGGAATGGGCTCAGGGAGTGCATTCCGCCGGTGCCGTCAATGGCTATCACGAGCCGCTCGTCTGCGTCAAAGACGGCACACGTGCAGGCCTTGCCGCGGCAAATGCCCTCGGGTTGCTGACCACGGATCTGACAAAACGACTGACGCAACTCGAATCCGAAATCTCTCAGTCAACGCGCGACTGCAAGCCGACGGCGAGTTATATTTCGAACTCGAAGGACAAGAAAAAGTTTGTCTGCATTTGCGAAGACGTCACCGAGAAAGATCTTTGTGACGCCATCGATGAAGGTTATGCCAACATCGAAACGCTCAAGCGGTATTCGACAATCAGCATGGGACCGTGTCAGGGAAAGATGTGTCAGTCGGCGTCGATTGCGATTTGTGCCAGGCACAAGGGTATCGATATTGAAGCGGTCGGTACGACGACGTCTCGGCCTCCCGAACAGCCGGTACCGCTTGGCGTACTCGCCGGTCAGGCGCCGCATTTCAGTTTGATTCGGCGTACCGCCATGCATCATTGGCACGAAGAGGCGGGAGCCCGCTTTCTCGACGCCGGAACCTGGAAACGCCCCGAGCGTTACACCGATCCGCACGACGAATATCAGGCCGTACGAAAAGGAGTCGGCCTGATCGACGTCTCGACATTGGGCAAGATCGAACTTCGAGGGCCCGACGTCGTCAAGTTTCTCGAATTCATTTATCCCAATCGCTTCGCGAATCTTGCCATCGGCAAAGTTCGATACGGCGCCATCTGCGACGAAGCCGGAATTCTTCTCGACGACGGAATGATCTGCCGACTCGATGAAGAGCGGTTTTATCTCAGCACGTCGACCGGCAATGCCGACGCCATCGACAGCTGGTTCCGCTGGTGGCTCACCGCCAAGCCGCAGTGGGATATCAGTATGACGAACATGTCGACCGCGCTGTCCGGCATGAATCTCGCCGGTCCGCACAGCCGCGATGTATTGCGTCGCGTCAGTACGGGAGACGTCTCCAACGAAGCCCTTCCGTATCCGTCGGTCAAGCTGCTCGATGTCGCTGGTGTGCCTGCGATTGTTTTACGCATCGGTTTTGTGGGCGAACTCGGCTTCGAAATTCATGTTCCGTCGCAGTACGGATTGCACGTCTGGAATACACTGATGGAGGCGGGCAAAGACTTCGACATCAAGCCGTTCGGGGTCGAAGCCCAAAGACGATTGCGGCTGGATAAGAAGCACCTGCTCCCCGGCGTCGATACCGATGCTCTCTCGAACATGTACGACGCAGATCTGCCGTGGATCGTCAAACTCGATAAAGAAGACTTTATCGGCCGCTGGTCTCTGAACCGCATCAAAGAGCGAGGTCCGAAACAGAAATTGATTGGATTCAAATTAGAAGGAACAACCGTTCCCGACGAAGCGTCTTTGATCGTCAAGCAGGGTTCTCTTGTCGGCCGGGTCACGAGCGTTCGTTATTCCCCCGCAGCGGGAAGTATTGTCGGTCTGGCGTGGGTACCGATCGAGAGTTCTAAGAATGGGGACATTATCGATATCCGCCATGCCGGCCAATCGCTCAAGGCCGTCGTGCAGGACGATCCGTTCTACGACGTCGCGGGTGAACGATTAAATTCGTGACTTGCGAAGAACCCCGGTGACTTATCGAAAGCATCTGCGAGAGATAATACTTGAACTGGTTTCATAACCCGGTTGACGACGGAATAATCATCCAAATTGCCCGGAATTATCCGCCGTCCAGAGGGTTATGAAACTGCTTGTAAGTGTCTGAGCTGACAAACAGAAATTGCCGATATTATGACATCTGTAACGACACCCGTAGCCCGTACTCCTTTGGTCGATTGGCATCGACGAAATCGAGCGAAGATATCCATCGTCAACGGCTGGGAAATCGCCGTCGCCTATCCGCACGATGATGAACAAGCGAAGAACGGCATCGCCGACATTACCGGCCGCGTTGTCACGGAAATGACCGGCAAACAGACGGCGAAATCGCTGTCGCTCGTCTGCGGCCGCGAGCCGATGATTCGAGAGATCGTCGAAACCGACACACATACGGTTTACCGTCTCACCGATTCTCGCGCCCTGGCATTTGGGGCAACCGTTCTGAGTGGGGGAACGAACGTTACGGGGGGCTGGACGTCGCTGGCACTTTGGGGACCAAACGTGCTGACGTTGCTCAACAAAGTGACCGCCGTCGATTTGCGCGAGCGGACGATGCCGGTCGGCCGGTGCTCTCAGGGTCCGGTGTTCGGAGTCAATACGCTGTTCAGCCGATTTGCCGACCGGATCGAATTACACGTCTGCCCGGATATGCTCGAATTCTTGTGGGAAGTCCTGATGGACGCCGGTGCGGAATTCAACTTGCAGCCGACGGGTTTTGACGCTTACCAGAAACATCTGAACGCAACTCATTCACCCTCTCCCTCCGGGAGTAGGCCGGGGTGAGGGTGCCTATTCATCAATTGGGTAAATCGTAGATAGCATAGAACTGGTTTCATAACCCGGTTGGCGAGAGAATCATCGTCCAAATTGCCCTGAAAAACCTGACGTCCAGAGGGTTATGAAACTGCTTGTAGAAAAAGAGACCCTGATCCGGCCTTCGGCCACCTTCTCCCAAGGGGAGAAGGTTTAACCCTTCGGAGACACGAACGTGCCCGCATCACGCATGTGGCGAGACCACGAACTCAAAGAGAGCTATGACGTCGTCATCATCGGCGGCGGAGTACACGGGCTCGCCACCGCCTATTATCTTACGAAGCTAGGCGTCAAGAACATCGCCATTCTTGAAGCGAAGTACATCGGATTCGGCGGTTCGGGACGCAACACGGCGATCATTCGCTCGAATTATCGCACGCCCGAAGGGATCGCATTTTACGATCATTCGGTCAAGCTCTACGAACAGCTCGCACTCGATCTCGATTTTAACGTCATGTTCTCGCAGCACGGACACCTCACGTTGGCACACAACGAACGAGGCGTCACCGGTCTCCGCGAACGGGCTCATACCAATCAATTGATGGGAATAGATTCCCGGCTCATTCAGCCTCGCGAAATTCAAGAACTCTGTCCGATGATGAACGTCTTCGGACCGCAGCGGTATCCGATTCAAGCGGCGCTCTACCATCCTCCGGGGGGAATTATCCGTCACGACGCCGTCGTCTGGGCCTATGCCCGGGGAGCAGATCGCGGTGGGGCTCATGTGCATCAGCTCACCGAAGTCAATGACATCGAAACGCCGAATGGAGCGGTCTCTGCGGTGGTCACCAATCGCGGCCGCATCAAGACCGGCATCGTCCTTAACGCGACCGCCGGTTATGCGTCGACCATCTGCGATATGGTGAATATCCCGCTGGCCCTCGAAACGCATCCGTTGCAGGCGTTCGTCAGCGAAGCCCTCAAGCCGTGGCTGCATCATGTGATCGTTTCATCGACGCTGCACATATACATTTCTCAAAGCGATCGCGGCGAACTTGTCTCGGGAGCCGAGGTCGACGACTATCTCAGCTATTCGTTGCGAGGGACGCTCGCTTTCGCCGAGGGAGGCGCGACGCATCTTCTGGAACTCTTTCCATTTCTGGCGAATGTGAAGATGCTTCGTCAATGGGCCGGGCTTTGCGATATGACTCCCGATTATTCGCCGATCATGGGACCGGTCGACGAGATAAAAGGGTTTTATATCACGGTCGGGTGGGGAACGTATGGTTTCAAAGCCGGACCCGCGTCGGGCCATCTGATGGCCCAGTGCATTCAGTCGGGGAAGACGCCGAAGATGCTCGAACCGTTTCTCAACAGCCGGTTCTTACGAGATCAGCTCGTCGGCGAAAAGGCAGCGGCTTCGGTGTCGCATTAAGAGTAGCAGTCTCTGGAAACGACAAGGCCAGCCTTTCGGCTGGCCTGATCAAGATACCGAACGGCTTGTCATCGCCATTGTTCGGTATCTGCTCGGTGGCTCAAAGTCCACCAGAGTCTCACAAGCCCCTTTCGGGGAACAAGAGAATTATCGGTCAACTTTCGCCCGATATCAAGTCCAAAAATCCGAGATGATGGACGATCGCCATTTTAACAGCCTGTAAATCGGGTCCGTATAAGACGGGAGTAATATACAACCTTTTCCCCGTATTTGGATCTTTTCCGCTCTGAATACGATCCAATCTTGAAAAACTCACCGATGTGTAAACACCGGTCAGAAAACGTAGCACCCGTCGGAGAGTGGTTTGTCGGAATAAAAACGTAGCGCCC